>JAIBDK010000468.1 GCA_024679435.1 Gammaproteobacteria bacterium
GAATATGACCTTGACGTAAAAACTCGACGCCGGTAACCCGATTATTTTCGATAATCAGTCTGCTGACATGGGCCTCGGTTATAACTTCAAGATTAGATCTGTTTCGGGCGGGCTTCAGAAAACCTTTTGCAGTGGACCATCGTCTGCCCTTATGGGTTGTTAGCTGGAAATAACCAACGCCTTCCTGTGTTTTCCCATTGATGTCGTTGTTGGGTGGAATACCTGCCTGAATTGCAGCGTCGATAAAGGCACTGGTGACCGGCCTTCGCAGCGTGATGTCTGATACTTTCTGGGGGCCTCCAATTCCGTGAAATGGATCTGCACCACGTTCCTGATCTTCTGATTTAATAAAGTAGGGGAGCACTTCGTCGAACGACCAGCCCGGATTACCCGCCGCCGCCCAGCCGTCATAATCTTGCGGCTGCCCGCGCACATAGAGCAATCCATTGAGGGAGCTTGAGCCGCCCAAAACTTTTCCTCTTGGCCATTTCAGTTGCCTGTTATTAAGACCGTTATCCGGGTCGGTTACATAGCACCAGTCCATTTTTGGATTGTGCATAGTCTTGAAATAACCCACCGGAACGTGAATCCATGGGCTCGAATCGCGGGTTCCCGCTTCGAGTAACAACACCCGGTTGTCTGGGTTTGCGCTGAGCCTGTTAGCCAGCACACAGCCAGCGGAACCTGCACCAATAACAATAAAATCAAATTCAAATGGTGTGACGGTCATTTGCGTGCCAGATCAAGATAATAATTGAACAGGCTTGCGCCCGTAGGTTTTGATCATCCTTGATCTATAATGGTACTTAGAGTCTCATTATACTGATAATTTAATGAAATGTTATGAGTTTAGGAAGGAAAACTTTAAAATCTTAACCTGTATCTGGTAGAGCGACTGTTCGGTATTGAAATCCGGGTTGATTACTCGGAAAAATCCACGTTTTTTCCGTTTTTTAGTAGCGCTGCTCGGTATGCATCTTTAAATTCACGAATTGAATCGTATTCGGTGTATTTCCCCGCGGTATACAGGAGAGCTTCTGACAAATGCTGATGATACAGAACGCCGTCAGCCCGATACATTTCTTTCTTCTCATTAAACATCACCATTGCCGGGCGATAAGTGAGGCCAAGGTCGTCTATCCATTGTTTGGCGGTGGTTACGTTTCCATCCGGGGTGACCAGCGTATGGGTTGCTTCAGTATCCAGCCGTATAAACAGAAAAGGCTTCATTGCTTCCAGTACATCGACATGATTGAGCGTGTTTTGGTGAAAACGATCGCATTCGATACAGTATTGATCTTCAAACAATACTAAAAGAGGGCCGCTGTAATCTTTTAAGTAGGTGGTCACTTCAAGTTTCGGGTGGGCGCGAAACGAATATATCCCTGGCCGTTCAAGATCAGCCTGATAATCAGAAAATGACTGCTGTTGGTAATGTCTTCCATCGACGTATTCCAGCGCGTTGCGGATCGAGTCCGAGTCACGGTAGCCGTTGAGTTGAAGTATCTTGTTACCTGAGAGATCAAGAAAAACCATCGTCGGTGTGGCGATAACATTTAGATGTTGGGTCAGTTCCTGTTCGGTATAGGACTTCCCGTCTATCCAGGTAACATCCAGGTCGCCTCGAACGTTAATGCCGATGGAGTCAAAATTTTCTTTTAGATGCTCGTAGTTTTTTCCACTGAGAAAATTCTCGTTAATAACTCTGTTGCAGTATGGACACTCATCAAGGTGCAGAAATACCATGATGTGTTTCCCGTTTTCACGGGCATCCTCTACGTCTTCGCCAAAATCGAGAAAACTGGATTTAAACCAGTCAGGTAGTGTGTAGATCGTGCCACC
>JAIBDK010000417.1 GCA_024679435.1 Gammaproteobacteria bacterium
CGTTTCGAGCGTCATTTGAGATGTTCCGCTGCATTGCAGTCGGGGATCGAAAATATGGGGCTTTCACTGTTCATCAGCCCTGAGGCAAGACTGAATTCTGTTGTCGGAATTACCTTGCCAATTGGTGTGGATTCGAAAAGACTGCTCACTCATATGTCGAACACTTATCGAGTTGAGATATCGGGGTCATTCGGTTTGAATATCGTCCGGATAGGACAAATGGGAGAGCAAAGTCGATCCCACAATATTTTTCGTGCCTTGCATGCGCTGGGTGCGTCAATGCATGCCATGGGTGTCAAAGTGGATATACCGTCCGGTGTGGCGGCACTGGAAAGTACCCTGGATAAATATATACTTTAGTTAAGAGGTTTTTAGAATTATGGCTGGTTTGTTACCGGATGTAGATCCCGATGGATTACTCGAATACTCTGTGGTTTATACCGACAGGGCACTTAATCATATGTCGCAATCCTTTCAGCAGGTTATGCGAGATATCAACCACACCCTTAACCTTGTCTACAATGCAGAAGCATCAGTGGTGGTGCCTGGAAGCGGGACATTTGGCATGGAAGCGGTTGCCCGCCAATTTGGAACGAATAAAAAATGTCTCGTTATTCGCAATGGATGGTTTAGCTTTCGTTGGACACAGATTTTTGAAATGGGTGATATTCCGTCTGAGTCGATCGTTTTGAAGGCTAGAAAAATCGATGATGGAAAAACATCGCCGTTTGCGCCAGTGCCGGTAGAAGAAGTTGTTCAAACTATTCAGGACAGCAAGCCTGACGTGGTTTTTGCACCCCATGTTGAAACCTCCTCAGGAATGATTTTACCTGATGACTACATCAGGGCGGTGTCAGACGCAGTTCATGCTGTTGGCGGTATTTTTGTTTTGGACTGTATTGCTTCAGGAACATTGTGGGTGGATATGGATAGTTGCGGCGTTGACGTTCTGATTAGTGCGCCGCAAAAAGGCTGGAGTGGTTCGCCCTGTAGCGGGCTGGTGATGATGAGCAAGCGTGCGCTCGAAGTGATGGGGAGCACTAAAAGCACAAGCTTTGCGTGTGATCTTTCGAAGTGGCACGATATTATGCAGGCCTATGTCAATGGCGGGCATGCTTATCATGCCACGATGCCAACGGACGCGTTGACCAGTTTCAGAGACGTCATGCAAGAAACTGAGGATTACGGTTTTGACAAGGTGAAAGCTGAACAAATTGAGCTTGGGGAAAAGGTCCGGGCACTGCTTGAGAGCCGAGGGATCAAGAGTGTTGCTGCTGATGGCTTTAAGGCTCCCGGTGTGGTGGTGAGTTATACGGATGATGATCAGATTCAGAACGGTTCTAAATTTGCTGCGGAAGGAATGCAGATTGCTGCCGGCGTTCCGCTGCAATGTGATGAACCTGCTGACTACAAATCGTTTCGTTTAGGGTTGTTTGGCCTGGATAAATTGCACAATGTTGATCGTACGGTACGGAATCTGGCAGATACGCTTGATAAAGTAACTTCTTCCTGAGCGGAGTTTAAGGCTTCTCCACAGGGCTGTCTCGAGTGTATGTTAGGGGCGCGGTGGAGAGGCCGGAGTCAGGTTGGGGTGGTTTGATGCGTGGCTGATATAAAGTACCCCTGTTTCTTTCATACCAGTAACTGAATTTCAGATACTCCTGTTAAAATCTGGTGCTTTAAAATAACAGGGTTAGGCACGCATGAAGTTTCAGGGCACAGATAGCTATGTCGCCACCGAAGATCTCCAGATGGCGGTTAACGCTGCAGTTACACTGCAGAGGCCACTTCTTATCAAAGGTGAGCCCGGCACCGGTAAAACCATGCTTGCAGAGCAGGTTGCCGATGCGCTGGGTATGCCACTAATTCAGTGGCATATTAAATCCACCACCAAGGCCCAACAGGGTTTGTATGAATATGATGCGGTTTCACGGCTGCGAGATTCACAGCTTGGTGGAGATGTAAGTGATATTTCTCAATATATCAGTAAAGGCAAGCTCTGGCAGTCGTTTATATCGGTAAAACAGTCTGTTTTGCTGATCGATGAAATTGACAAAGCGGATATTGAATTTCCCAATGATTTGTTGCTGGAACTGGACAAGATGGAATTCCATGTCTATGAAACCGGTGAAACGGTTCAGGCCAAAAACCGTCCTGTGATTATCATTACCAGCAACAACGAAAAAGAATTGCCGGATGCATTTTTAAGGCGCTGCTTTTTTCATTTCATTAAGTTTCCGGAAGTTGAAACAATGAAAGAAATCATCAAGGTGCACTATCCGAATATTCAATCCAGCCTGGTTCAGAATGCTCTGGAAGTGTTTTTTGAAGTAAGGGAAATCCCCGGTCTGAAAAAGAGGCCGTCTACCAGCGAATTACTCGATTGGCTGAAGCTGTTGATGTCTGATGATATTCCTGACGAAATATTAAAGAATCGTGATCAAAGTAAGGCTATACCGCCTCTGTACGGTGCATTGTTGAAAAATGAGCAGGATGTGCAATTGCTGGAACGTCTGGCTTTTATGCATCGTCGACA
>JAIBDK010000121.1 GCA_024679435.1 Gammaproteobacteria bacterium
ACCCAAATACCATGCTCGGAAATGCGGCGCTGTATTGCCACAACCTGCGGTTAGCATCCGGCAGGTGATCGTATTCAGGCAGTAACTTTTGATACATTTTAACGCTCCAGTTAGAGCCGATTTTCTCGTTGATATTTCCGTATGAGACCGGGATTCCATCGATCATAGTGTCAGTGTAATCTTTCCCGTAAAGTTGTTGTAGTGAAGGGTGTCCGATGGGCACATGGTAGCCTTCGTTGTCGATATCGTGAACGACTTTCCAGTTATAGGGTCTTTCCTGTGAGTAGTTACTTCCAGCTACTGGCAACATTTCTTCAGTACGGTAGGGAGCGAACAGTTTTTCTACGGGCTGCATAACGTCATGCATTGCGGCTCCACCCGAGACAAATCGAATAAAGATAAAGCCCATCCAGATATCAATATCTATGGGGACCAGGCCATTTTCTGTTTTATCCAGGTTTTGAAAAGTAGATTCAGCCGGGACACCGATAAGGTTTCCCTCTAATTTATAGGTCCAGCCATGGAAAGGGCAGGTCAATGCGTGTGCGCATTTTCCTGATGGTTGATCTTTGAGTTTTGCTCCACGGTGTCTGCATACATTGTGAAACGCTCGAATCTTGTTATCATTTCCACGTATTACAATCGCGCGTTCATCAACCGCATCCAGTGTCAAAAAATCTCTGGGCGACGGCATGTCGTTAACATGTCCTACCAGTAGCCAGTTCTTTTTGAAAAGCTCCTGTTTTTCCAGTTCCAGGAATTCAGTATCGTAATAGGTCCATACAGGAAGATACTGGTCCGTCATTTGTGGCTTACATAGATCTGTTTTCTCATGATTCGCTGTTGCATTGGACGACGGTCTTGAAATTTCAGGAAAGATTGCAAACAAATAGTTAGCACAAACTTGTCGCGCATGATCACGGTCAAAGTCAGCCGTATGATAGAGATAGTCTTGCCATAAACCGTCAAGAATCCCTTCTAGTCCTCTCGAAAGGACGCTGGCATTATTTGGTTCATGATTATGCTTTTCACAGATTTGACATATCAGATCAGCCAGGGTTTTTTGGAACCACATGTCCTGTTCCCCGCAAATTTCCATGTATTCCTTTCTGGCACTGCTTTCGCTGCAAAATGCCCACCAAACCGAGATTTTATTGATATCGCATAACTGTGGTCTGAAATAGGCATCAATGAGGGCGAAGATTTTCCCTTCTGCATGATTCTCACTATTGATGGCTGTGTTGATTGTTTCCCGATATTCATCACTGAGCGCCTTTAGCGTGCCCAGCAGTAATTGCTCCTTGCTGTTAAAGTAAAAGGTCACGATTCCTGCGGATAGTTGGGCTTCCTTAGTTACTTTTGCAACTGTAGTCTTGGATAATCCAAACTGACTGATTACTTTGACAGTTGCGTTAATAAGTTGTGAACGACGATTGTCCTTGGTGTCTCTTGTATTGCGGGTTGTTTTCTCGTCAAGCATGATAATAGGGCTTGGTTAGTGTGTTGAATGATTATATAATATATTGAATGATTGTTCAATTCTTAAGAGTTTTATAAAACGTAGCGATTAAAAATGTCAAATATTCAGGGAAACACGAGTCAAACCAGGAATACCGATTATCCATTGGTGATTATCGGTGCGGGCGCAGCGGGATTGGGTGCGTCTGAAAAAGCTAAACAAGAGAAAATAGACCACCTTGTGCTGGAAGCATCACACCGGATAGGGGGAAGGGGGCTGACAGAATACCTGGAAGGCACGATCCCGGTAGATCTTGGATGTCACTGGATGCACTGTGCCAGCAAGAATCCTTACGTTAAGTGGGCAGATAAGCTTGGCTTTGAGTATCAAAAAGATTCTGACTTTAACTACACGGCTTTCTCAGGCGGAAAATGGCTGGAGAAAGATCAGGCTCACCAGATCTGGAACTTTATTGCGCAATGTAATTCCAATATTATTGCGTTATATACGGAATCCAGAGAAAGCGCGATTGCTGATGGTGTCGATGTAGAATCAGAGTGGGCTCCATACGCGTATTACTGGTATTCGTTGATGCATTCAAATGACGTGGACCAGGTTTCAGTTCAGGATTTGTTTGATTTCGACGAAACCCATGAAGACTGGCCGGTAAAGCAAGGTTACGGGGCTTTAATAGAGAAGCAGGGGCAGAATTGCCCGGTGCAATTGAATACTCAGGTCTCGAAAATAGACTGGAGCAGTAATTCTGTCAAACTGACGACCAATAAAGGCATAATTACCGCGGATAAGTTAATTATCACCGTGTCCACCGGCGTCCTGGCATCGGGTGAAATAGAGTTTTATCCTGAGCTTCCAGAATCAAAACAGAATGCTATCTATTCATTGCCACTGGGTAATTCTAACTATCAATTTTTCAGCGTCGAAAAGGATGCTTTTGATCCTGGCACTCCGGAGATGATGAAATATATAGAGGACGATATATCCATGTTGATTCATATTCAGCCTTTTGGAGCTCCCTGTGCATATACAAGCACCGGTGGACGCTTTGCGTGGTGGCTGGAAAAGCAAGGTACCGAGGCATCCCGATCTTATTTTGAAAAAGCGTTGGTTTCTGTTTTTGGGTCAAATATCAGATCGCGGTGTCGCGAATTTAAAGTGAGTGCCTGGGGCTACGATCCCTTAATAAGAGGTGCGTATTCTTCCCAGAAACCAGGTAGTGTTGATCAGAGAAAAATATTAAAAACGCCTCTAAATGAGATGCTGTATTTTGCCGGGGAAGCGACTTCTCTTGATTTTCTGAATACTGCTCACGGTGCTTTTATTTCGGGCCAGCGCGCCGTAGAAGAGGTTGTAAATGGCGTTGAGAGTATTCAATTCAAGTAAGAAGCGTCAGATCATCAGTTGGGACTCTTTTATTGGCACGGCCTGCATTGATTTTTCATGGGCTGGGAGCACAGACATAGAGGGCCAGCGTCCAGATTGGAGTGCATCCATATAATCCCTTGGCAGGCCGGATTCTTTCATTTTTCTCATGGTAGACCGAAAATCGAATTCGAGGCGATGCCAACTGGCCTTGATTCCGCCATTAACGGGATTCAGTAACAGATACCAGGTAGAATTGGTGCCGTCGTTAGCGGGCATTCCAATGACTCCCGGATTGAGCCAGTAGCCCTTGTTAAGTTTCTGACCAAAAGGCAGTCCACAATGTCCGCCAATGACGCAATCAACCCCCATATGTTCGAGATGGTCTGACTTTATTTTTTTATCGCTGGAGCAAAATACGAAGTCACTGAAGTCTTCCATGCTGCCGTGGACAACGGCGAAGCGAGTATTACAAAGTGCGAAATCTATCCGTGTGGGCAGGGATTTCATCCAGTTTTTGTTTGCTTTGCTAACGCTGCGAATTGCATGGTTGTACCAGTCAATCGATAAAGTGGCGCATACAGACCCCTCTTCAAAGCCGCACCCGCAATCTGAAAGATCATTGCCCAGGGCATCTTCACAATTTCCCATTACTACGTGGCAACCCCATTCACGTATCTGGTTAACGGTAGCTTCTGGCTCTGCGCAGTAGGCGATAGTGTCTCCAGTACAAATCACTCGGTCAGGTGAAATACCTAGCCGTCCCGCGCAGTCTCTTACGGCGACGGTTGCCTGCAGGTTACTATACGGACCGCCGAATAATAGTATTGGAGGTGCGATAGCTGATAAATTGAGTTTGTTTAATTCGGTGATCATATTAGGTTTTGACTCTTTGTTTATGATTCAATATTGAAAATAGAATTTTAGCCTGGGTTTAAGCATTCTGGAAAATTCAAACTATCGTGCTGAATAATCGTATCTGGAGAATGATAAGGAATCGATATTCTGATTTTTGAGCTTTTTCTGATTGATGATGGTGCTTCCGTGTCTGTTGACAAGGACTGATACAGTTTAATTGACTGATCTCTATTGCCAAGGGTGTCTAAGGAATTCGCCTGTGCAAAAATTCGATGCCACTTAAGCTCATTATTTCCATCCTTGAGCATCTCAGTATTGCCCAGATTAGCATGGATTCTGTACGAAGACATTTCAATCAACTGGACATAATCGTAGTTTCCGTATCCGGAAAGGGCATTATTTTCAGCGTCGTTAGAGAGTCGCTGATTTTCAGTCAGCGCCAAATCGCTTCGCCCACAACGAATATACAGTCCCTGGTAGACCAGTGACAGGTCTGTATTATGTGGGTAATGGTCTAAAAGCTGTTTTGCAAGTCCCTGGTAATTGCAGTGATTTGGTAGCCTCCAGGGTACTTCAGAGAGCAAAACCCGCGCAGCTTCTGGTCCGAGAATGGTTGAATTTCTGACAGAAAACTCAATCAAACGAATCGCTTCCTCCAGAGACCCGTGGGGTGTTACTTTTGAGCTTAACCACTGAAATTCTTCCGGTATTAGATTTGTATACAAATAATACAAGCCGATCATCAATGATGCCGCTGCCCGTCCCGGTTTATCTGATGCAGGCTCCTTCAAATAAGTTTCCAGATTCTCAATGGATTCGATTCCGACTCGATATCCCGATAAAGCCTGGTCATTGGCAAATAATGCCCGAGCTGTTAGTGCGCCTGCGAGTCCCCATGCAAGCTGCAAAGCGGGGGAGGGGGCACTGTTAAACCGGGATTCAAGTATATTCACCTCCCCAACAAGCAGCGATTTGTCTAGTGTGCGATTCGACAGACGAACCTCAATAAGTTTTTTATACCATTCGATTAATGCGGCATAAAATGTGGGTGATGGAATTAGCTGATAAGCAGACAAATCCGGATCAAGATGCAGTTGGGCCACGCCTGGATTGGCATTCAGCAGGCTGTTGACTATGAGTCGTTCGGTGGCGGTTTCACAGGCGCGCAGATTGGCGGGTGATAACTGGAGAGTCAGCAGCAATCCACACAATGGTAAGCTTCGAAGTGTTTTAAAACATACCCATCGGTTCATTGTTCGATATAGATAACTGAATGGGGCTGAGATGAGGGTCTTTTAGTCGAATTCCTCGGATAAAAGATTCTCTCCAAACCCGTTAAACCGCTTCTTACTCTGGTAATGCGGTTCACTCTTTATCGGGTTTCCCGAATCCGATTATGCGGCATCCCAAATTCCGTCAGCTATGGCGTCTGCCATGGCTCTTTCAATTCCTTCTCTTAACATGCTTACCATATCGTCGATTTGGGCTTTGGTGATGATGCATGGTGGTGACATAACACACATATTTGCTAATGGCCGGACGAGTAGCCCAAGTTCCTGGCAGTGTTTGTCGATTCTATTACCGATTTCATAATCCATTGCCAGAGAGTCCCCCCCGTTTTTCTGGATGTCACATTCGACGCAGGCCATAAGCCCCATACCGCGGACATCCTTAACGATTGGAATGTCCATTAACTCATATAATTTTTGCTGAAAGTATGGGGCAATTTCCTGAACGTGCTCCAGAATACCTTCGCGCTCCATGATTTCAATATTCTTCAGAGCGCAAGCACAGGCAACAGGATGGCCCGAATAAGTGAACCCGTTCGAAAACACGATGCTGGGATCTTCTGCAGAAATTGATTCAAGCAGTTTGTCGGACACCAAAAATGCTCCCATCGGAATGTATCCTGAGGTAATTCCCTTGGCGGTGGTTATAATGTCCGGAACGATGTCAAAGACTTCTTCCGATGCAAAGAAATGGCCGAGTCGTCCAAACGCGGTTACAACTTCATCAGATATGTAGACGACGTCATATTTCCTGCAAACTGCTAAACACGCTGCGTGGTAGCCCTTGGGTGCGAGAATGACCCCACCAGAAGCAAGAATCGGCTCTGCGATAAAAGCGGCAACCTTGTCTTGGCCAATTTCAACTATTTTACTCTCCAGTTCGTCAGCTTTAAATTTACAATAATCTTGATCAGACATCCCTTCCGGCTTGTTTAGAATATTCGGATCGGCAATGTGGTGAAAGGTATCATCTTTAAAATCAAGGTAATTTTTATCTCTGGTTTTACCCGAGGCCGATGCCGCAAGGTATGTGCTTCCGTGATAGCCATTAGTTCGGGCGATAATGTGTTTTTTTTCTGGTTTGCCAAGAACATTGCTGCGAAACATCACAAATCTAAGTGCAGAATCCACAGCAGTAGAGCCGCCCGTAGTGTAAAAAACATGATTAAGATCACCCGGAGATATTTCAGCCAGTTTTTGTGCAAGTTCTGATGCGGGTGTGCTGGTAAGGCTCCAGGGGCTTATGTACGTTAATTCCATGATTTGTTTGCTGATTGCATCCGCCATCTCCTGACGATGATGGCCTATGTTGACGCACCACATTCCTGCGGGCCCATCCAGTAAGCGGTTCCCATCTGAATCCTTAAAATAAACGCCCTCTGCACTGGAGATAACGGTTCGTTTGTTTTCGCCAACGGTTTTTAGATCTTCCCATGGATGAAGAAAGTGGTTGTCTTTTTGCTGGATGGATCTGGTTAGTGGCTTGTTCATGTTTACCTGATGATATTTTGTATAAAATTTAAGTCTGGATCATATTCCAACCTGATATGGACAACAAGTTACTGGCGGATAATTTATCTGTGAGATGACGCATACCATTTACTATCACTGCTACTCATAAAATGGTGGATCACCATCAGGGCGGGTTTTGAACCGTTTATGTGACCAGAAATACTGTGCCGGCGCATATTCGATCAGTTTTTCGATTGCGCGGTTCATTATCGCTGCATCTTCTATTTCATCTCCACTGGGATAGTGTTTTAGTGGCTCATCGAATATTATTTCAAAGCCACGACCGTAAGGTAACAGCTTTGCGATACAGGGGATTACTTTGGCATCTCCAAGTCTGGCGATTTTACTCAGAGCTGGAAATGTTGCTGTGGGTATTCCGTAAAATGGTGCAAAAACACCGCGCGTTTTCCCGGGGTCCTGATCTGGCAGATAATAAAAGGGTGTCCCTTTGCGGATGGACTTTATCAGTGGTGTCATACTACCTTTGTAATTAAACAGCTCGGATCCGAAGCGACTTCTTCGACTCCGGATAAATTTGTCGATAGCGGGGTTTTTGTGTTGTTGGTACATGCTTGTCATATGGAATTCTGAAAA
>JAIBDK010000330.1 GCA_024679435.1 Gammaproteobacteria bacterium
CCAGGTCTTGCCCTGTCCCAGGAGCAGTCAAAAAATAATAATCAAGACGGAGCAGGGCAGTACTATCTTGCTGATACGTTCAAAGATTGGCAAAAATTATGTTTGGTAAACGAGCAGGGCGAAGACCCCTGTCATATTTACCAGTTGATCAAGGATGAGAACGGGCATCCAACCGCAGAGTTTGTGTTGTTTAAATACACGGATGAAGAAGGTATTGCCGCTGCGGCGACTATTCTGACCCCGCTTGAAACACTGCTGCCATCCGGGCTGTTATATGCCATAGATGATGCAGAAGCGATTGAATATCCGTTTTCATGGTGCGATAAGAGGGGCTGTCATGTTCGGATTGCGTTTACCGATGATGACGTGTTTAGTATGAAGAAAGGGCGAAAGGGTCTATTTCGGATTGAATCGATCTCTGCTCCTGGAAAACCTATATTGTTAAACGTGTCTTTCTTCGGGTTTACCGCAGCAATTGATTCTCTGGACGATTAGTTTTTCGAAAATTTCAGCAGGCCTGCATAGTGGGCCTTCGTGTAGATTCCGGTTGAGTTTGGGTGTTTATTAATAACTAAACTTATACGGCAGGCTTTTCTTGGACAAATTATTTCGCGTTATCATGGGTAACCTGTCGCTGTACGCCGCAACGGTGTTGATCTGGGGTTCGTCCTGGTACGTCATCAAGTTGCAACTCTCCAGTGTGCCCGCCGAAGTTTCGATTTTCTACCGTTTCGCCATTGCGGCGATTATTTTGCAAGCCTGGTGTCGAATTAAACAAAAACCGATGGGATATGGTCTGCGTGCGCATTTATTGTTTGCCCAAATGGGGTTTTTCCTGTTCTTTTTGAATTTCCTGCTGATTTACTACGCAAGCTATACCATAACCACTGGTCTGGTCTCCGTTATCTTTACCATGTTACTAATTTTCAACATGATTAACGGGCGTATTTTTCTGGGAGATCGTATATCACTTTCAATGCTATTGGGTGCGGTCATAGGAATTTGCGGTGTTATTCTGGTTTTTATGCCAGAAATACAAAGCTTTAATTTTGGTGACAATGTTTTGGCGAGCTTCGCACTGGCTATCGGGGGAACCCTAAGTGCATCCTGTGGAATGGTGACAAGTGCTGCGATTCAGCGTCGAAACCTTCCCGTTGTTAGGTCTAATGCCTGGGGTGCGGTATATGGCGCACTATGCATGTTAGTCTATATTATGGTGCGCGATATACCTTTTGAGTTTGATCCGTCACTTCGATATATAAGTTCTCTTGGATTTTTGGCAATATTTGCTACGGTACTCGGCTTTGGATGTTTTCTGACTTTAATAGGCCGTATCGGTGCTGGTAAAGCCGCATATGCAACGGTTATGTTTCCAATTATAGCGTTGATTATTTCAACTTTTATGGAAGGTTACGTATGGTCTCTAGTTTCAACTTTTGGAGTGTGTATGGCGCTGGGTGGTAACGCTTTGATTCTTGTGGATAAACAGCAAAAAGCCTGAGATGTCAGGTCAAAAAAATCATCTCCAGGTGCTCTCAATGCCGATTAAGACAACATTGTTGATCGTCGCAACAGGCTTGTGTTTTAAGGTTGCCGTGGCCGACGGGTTTAAAAATACCTTACTTCCTTACCAATCTGAATTATGAGTAATCTGATCCTTCACCACTATCCGCAATCACCCGTTACTGAAAAAGTCAGAGTTATTCTGGGTATGAAATCTCTGACCTGGGATTCTGTTGAGATACCTCGACTTCCCCCTAAACCTGATTTGATGCCGTTGACCGGTGGCTACAGGCGGACTCCCGTAATGCAGATTGGTGCCAATATTTATTGTGACAGTCTGTGTATTATTAGAGAGATTGATCGACGATTTCCGCAGCCGGGCCATAAGTTAGCTCATGGATTGGAGTGGGGTATGAGTAAATGGACAGACGGCCCCATGTTTGTCAACGCAATTACGGTGGCTCTGGGATCGGCAAAGGAACTTTCGAAAGAATTTGCTGCGGATAGAATGCGCCTTTATTTCGGTCCCGATTATAATCTGGGTGATCTACAGAAAAAGGTTCAGGAAAGTGTGGTTCAGCTAAACGTTCAGTTTGGCTGGATTGAAAACCAGCTCGTTAACTCAAATCTATTTTTGTCTGGAGATCAGCCGGGCTTGTCAGATGCGCTGGTCTATCATCTGGTCTGGTTTGTCAGAGGCCGCTGGGGGGCGGGGCCGGAAATGCTTGCCGGTTTTCCTAACATTGAAAAGTGGGAGCAGACGATTCGTGATTTGGGTCACGGGACGCCATTGAAGATGGATTCAAAGCAGGCTCTGAGTATTGCCAAAGAAAATGAGCCGGTGATTGGAGAGGCGATTAATCAGCAGATTAAGTGGAACGCATTGGAGCCGGGGTGCAGGGTTTCTGTGACACCCGATGGAAATGGCGGAGACCCGTTTGTCAGTGGTCATTTGCATTCAATCACTGAGGACACGGTATGTGTCCTGAGACACGACGCAATGGTAGGGAATCTCGCGGTGCACTTTCCCGTGTCGGGGTATCGGGTCTGTGGCCAATGAGTTTTAAAAGCTGCTGTTTTGGTGGATCATATACTTAATTTACGAATTTCTTTATTACTTTGACTCATAGGTAAAAACACCATCCCAGTCTTTTGGGGGCGGGTTTGCAGCAAATTTATCTATTCTTGTTGAGTAAATATCGTAAACAGGAAGGTGTCCAAAAGTTGATAATTTGTCCAGTAAGGCGATAGCTTCAGACCAGTCTTGATTTCGATAGTGATTGAGCATTTTCTCCACGGTGACACAACGATTAATAACGGTGGTGTCCAGTTTACTTGTTGGTCCTAACGGTTCGAATATTTTTATTGGTTGGGTCTTTCCTTTTACCTGGATATAGTCCAGTACGAAAAATGTATGGTCTGAAATAGCGTTGCAGGTTGCCTCAGATGTGATGATTTCAGTGCCATACTCCTCCGGTAACTCCTCCTCCTCCGGTAACCCCTTAAGGGGGCACGGGTTGTTAGTGTGTGGGTGTCACAAACGGGTTTGGTTTGCCTGAGTAGGCGCTATTCGGATATAGCGATATTGGAAACTGTGATACTTGATTCCTTAATCTCGATAACCAAATAACCGATCTCGAGTAATTTGGAGCGCGACTTGTTCGGGAACGCTTTTTTCCCATTCGCCTCTCCCGTTTTGCAGCTGGATCAGTATTTCCCGGGAGTAAATGTTGAACAACGCCTTATCGCTGGATTCAATCCCGAAAATGAAGTTGTTTGCCAGCAGGTGCTGGTACAAATGTTGGAGATTATCGGGCAGCTTGATATTGGTATAGTCTCTAAACTCACCTGTATGATTGATCTCAGGATAGACAAATAATCGGGTGTTATCGGGAAACAGTTTGCCAAATCCTTCGAGTATCCCGCCCTCAACGCCACGGTAGGTTGTTTCATCAAAAATCTGTTTGATGTTGACAATGCCCACAACGATGCCAATCTGTAGTTTGGTGAACTGGCGAAAATAGGCGCGTA
>JAIBDK010000247.1 GCA_024679435.1 Gammaproteobacteria bacterium
AAAAATCCCGAGATCGTGACAGTCTGCCTCTGAGCTGTCAGTCCGTCACCACCGATTTGCGACAGCAACAGGAAGACGAAATCGCGTAGCCAGATTTTTTCATGGCGAGATCACGCTGTCGTTTAATTAAAACATACTCTTCATTGTGTTCACGCTCGCGCATGATTTCTTCGAGGCCGTGAAGTGACCAGATGTTTCCCGGATGTTGCGCGCATCGATAAAGGTTTTTGTTGAGTCCAAGATCGGTTCGGTAAATTTGCTCTGCCTCTTCTTTGTGCCCCTGCTCTAGTAACAATGCGCCTAGTGCATGCCGTGGCGGGTGCATCCATGGCCATGGTTCGGAATATGCCAGGTTGTCATCACGTTTTACCGATTTTCTCAGGTGAGCATATCCGGCTTCATAATTCCCCCGGTGGTATTCGATTTCACCTTTCATCATTTCCTCGGCGACACCGAGAATAGCGGTTACCGAATTGTTGAATATTCTTCTTTCAGTCGGCACGTGTTTTCGGGTCGCTTCAAAGAGATGCTTTTCTTCATCTGCTTTGGCAAATTCACCCATGGCGGCAAAAGCAATGCCACGGGCGTAGTGCCACATTGGAATGCTGGCAAGATATAAATGTGCTGGCTCTGGCATGGTTTCGTCAACGATGTCCTGCCAGCGGCCGAATCGCACCAGCACGTGCATTTTGTTTGAATAGTAACCTTCCAGTGTATCGGTCATCTGTGGTCGGTTGGGAATGCCGATGAGTCCCGGGGTTAGTGATTCGCACATTTCTTCAGCCGCTTCCAGCGCCGGCTCATACAGGCCAAGAAACATACAACTACTCATCATCATGTGCAGATCGTGACAGCGGGCGGTGGTGTAAAAATTTACGTCACCGGCGTAATCCCGGTAAAGTCGGTCGGCGATGATGGCTTTTTCACTGGCGATTTTGGCCTTGTCGTAGAAGCCGCATAATGCGTAGATGTGGCTCGGCATGTGGTTTATGTGTCCGGCATCGGGACACATATCACACAGAATATCGGCCGATTCCAGGGCTTTTTCCGGGCTGTTAGACATTTCCAGCAGATGAATATGCAAATGCAGGATTGCGGGATGTTGAACCTGGTTGGTATTTTTTATTTTACTAATTGCGCTCTTAAGAACTTCAAGACATTCCAGAGTATTGGTATTCTTACCGGGCATGCCGCTCCTGACATCCCAGAGTCTCCAGGGGGTGCGGGTCATCATAGCTTCTGCGAATAGTGCCGTGATATCCAGATCGTCTGGATACGCTAGATACGCTGCCCGCATCGCATCGCTGTATTCATCGTCCCAACGATCAAACTCTGACTGACTGACGGGGTCTGGAGCCTGAAATCTTTTCGATAAGGCTTCTATCAGCATGGTTTCGGGATTGCTGATATTGTTTCTTAAGGAAAGCGCTTTCTGGATATAATGAAAACACAGATGTGTACATTCAGCCAGTTCCTTTTCGCCAAAATCGCACCACGGCAGGTTATAAAATGGCCCTGCGGCATAAGCAATGCCCCAGTGCGCCATGGCACAATCCGAATCGTGTTCAAGGGCCTTCCTGAAACAGGCCAGTCCTTCTTCCTGATTGAATCCGAAACACCAGTTAATGCCATAGTTGAACCAGTATTGAGCAGCTTCAGAGGGTGTTGTTATTGGCCAGGTGTGTCCGCCCAGATTAAAATACTGATCTGGGGAGATGGTATCCATACTGAATGTCGTGGGCATAAGCGTCGAGGCTGGTCCTGAAGGGGTCTGTCTGATTAAGATAATTGAACAGATGATAATATCTATAACCATAAATAACACAAGAACAATAAGCGCTCCCGTTGATTGCTGCCAACAGGAAAGTCTGCTGTTGGCGCTGCCGAATCTGACTGTCCAACCTGCCGACCCTAGAATTGTCTGACACTCTCAACCACAAAGGTTATTTGTTAACCCGAAACAGCCTGGATAAAAACAACACGACTGAATTACAGTTTTGGGTAGCGACGGACGTTGGCCCCGCGCTGTTACGAATTAACGGCGAGAAACCGGTTTTGTTCGTGACCGCCGTCGATGCGCCGCGTGTTGAAGAAGTCGTGTCCCGAACCAGGCTTAATGCAGGATGCAAACAGGTCGGCTTGAAGACGTTCGCCGGCAACCCCGTTATGGCTGTTTACAGTCCAACAATTCACCAACATTATCGACTGCAGGATGCCTTGCGAGAAGCCGGGCTGGTTGTTTATGAAGCTGATATTCGGCTGCATGAGCGTTATCTGATGGAACGGTTTGTTTGTGCCGGTGTTGAGTTTAACGGCGAAGTTATTCGCAGAAAAGGGTATATTGAATATCGCAATGCCAGATTGAAGCCGGTTGAATACAAACCAAACTTAAGCGTACTTTCTCTGGATATTGAATGTGATAAGAGTGGCGAATTATTCTCTGTAGGACTGTCTGGATGTGAAACTGAAGAGGTCTTAATGATTGGAAAGCCATCGTCTGAAGAGAAGCATAAAATGACGACACTCATTCTGTGGTTTGAAAATGAAAAACAGTTACTTGCAACACTGGTGCAGAGAATCAACGTGCTTGATCCGGACGTGATCAGTGGCTGGAATTTGGTAAATTTTGATCTGCGTATCTTGATAGAGCGCAGCAAAAAATTTGGGGTTCGTTTTGCTATCGGTCGTGGTGGTGAAGCAGCCACCTGGCGGGTGCTGCGAGGGGAAACCGATAAAGGCTTTGTGTGGATTCCCGGCAGAATAGCTATTGACGGCATCGATGCTCTTAAAACTGCAACTTACAGTTTCCCCAGCTTTTCTCTTGAAAATGTTTCCCGAACCCTGCTTGGCCGAGGCAAAAAAGTTGAGGATGATGTGGATGATCGTTTGGAGGAAATCCGCTACAACTTTGCTCATGATAAGCCCAAGCTCGCCGCTTATAACCTTGAAGACTGCAAGCTGGTGGAGGATATATTTGAACATACTCAGATTCTTGATTTTCTGATTTTGCGGAGTCAGCTCACAGGGCTTGAGATTGATCGTGTTGGCGGTATGGTCGCAGCATTTACCCACCTTTACTTGCCAAGATTGCATCGCGGTGGTTATGTTGCGCCTAATCTAAAGGGAGAGGGGGGCCTAAGTAGTCCTGGTGGATACGTGATGGATTCCAGGCCCGGGTTATACCGCAATGTGCTGGTGCTGGATTTTAAAAGTCTGTACCCGTCTATCATTCGTACTTTCATGATTGACCCAATGGGCATGATCGAGGGTCTGGCTGATCCGGAACAGAGTATTGAAGGATTTCGCGGCGCAAAATTTCATCGGCAAAATCACTTTTTGCCACAGATTATTACCGACCTTTGGCGCCAGCGGGATATCGCGAAAAAGAATAACGATGCGGCTCGCTCTCAGGCGATCAAGATTTTGATGAATTCCTTTTATGGTGTGCTTGGCACCAATGGTTGCCGATTTTTTGATGGTCGTTTGACCAGTTCCATCACGATGCGTGGTCATGAGATTATGCAGATTACCCGAAAGTGGATCGAAGCCGTTGGCTATCGGGTAATTTATGGGGATACTGATTCAATTTTCGTCTGGATTGAGCATGACAAGAGCTCCGATGAGTGTTTCGAGATCGGTCAGTCACTTCAGCAGCGGATAAATCGGCAATGGCAAGATCAACTGAAAAGCCAGTTTGATCTTGAATGTCAGCTCGAGCTTGAGTTTGAAACACACTTTACGCGTTTTCTGATGCCGACCATCCGTGGCTCCGAGGCGGGAAGTAAAAAACGCTATGCCGGAATGGTGAAGAATGAAAGTGAAGAGAAACTCATATTTAAGGGCCTGGAAACGGTTCGAACGGACTGGACCCCTCTGGCCAGAGAGTTTCAGAATACCCTGTATGAGATGGTATTCCGCGATCAGGATCCTCGATCGTTTGTATCTGCAACGGTAGAGCAAACCATGGCAGGACAACGGGACGATCAGCTGGTGTACAGGAAACAGCTTCGGCGAAAGCTGGATTCGTATGTCAAAAATGTGCCTCCCCACGTTAGAGCGGCCCGTCTCGCAGATGAGGAAAACGCACGCAACGGTAAAACCCTGCGTTACCAGCATAAGGGTTGGATTAGCTATCTGCTCACGGTGAATGGCCCGGAGCCGGTGGAATATCAGACCAGTCACATTGATTATCAGCAATACGTCGATAAACAGTTAAAACCCATTGCGGATGGCATTCTACCGTTTATTGATCTGGACTTTGATTCCATCGTCAGCAGGCAGTCGGAGATATTTTAATACCTGTGCATCCTTTACAATCACTCTTT
>JAIBDK010000384.1 GCA_024679435.1 Gammaproteobacteria bacterium
ACGTGGGATAAAATTAAAACCTTCGATCCGCACATGGATAAACGAAGTTTTCGCTCCCTGCAAGGCGTATCCGAAGGCACCTGGTGGGATCCTATTTCGAAGATCGATATTATCGACTATGAAAAGGTCGGTGAAATTGTGGGACAGGACTGGACGTTTAAGTGGATAGCCTATGACGGCGGCACACAAACAAGCTATTTTTATAATTTTGACGGTGATTATGAAAAACTTCGGGCAGGATTACCGGACAATGCAAAAGCCCATTTCTGGGACAGGTATCTTGTTGTTTCTCATTTCCTGAAAGCCGACACTGATGCTGAAGTTCTGGTCATTGGCAGTGCTGGCGGCCAGGAAACCAAGGCTGCCCTCACCTACAATGCCGCTCATGTTGATGGCATAGAACTGGTTGGCAAGGTTGTGGAACTCGGTAAAACCAATTATGCAGAATACAGCGGGAACATCATGAATGACCCGCGAGCCAACGTGCAAAAGGGCGAAGGTAGAAGCTTTTTGCGATCAAGCAGCAAAAAATACGACATTATTCAGATCAACAGTAATCATACGAGCTCGAGTATTGCCGCAGGAAGCGGGGCTATGCAGTCGGCCTATTTGCAGACAGTCGAAGCATACAAGGAGTTTTTTGACGGCCTCACAGATGACGGCATTCTTCACATCAACCATCATATTTATCCTAAAATGGTGGCGACTGCTGCTCAGGCCTGGGACGACATCGGTAGAGATAGTTTTCGTGAGCACGTGATGGTTTTTGAGACCTCGGGGCACCACGATAATCTTCCCACTTTTCTGGTTAAAATGACCCCCTGGACACCGGCAGAAGTGGAAAAGACCCGGAATTTTATGTCGACATTTAATTTTGTGGTCAATCCCCTTGAGCCGGAAAACTCATTTCTCAGTGATGCTTTTTTCAAAGGTGACTTTCCCGATGACCTGGTTGGGAAAATCCCCTACCGCATTAAACCACCAACAGACAATCAACCGTTCTTCAATTCTCTGAGGAAAACGCTTGACCTGCTGCCCACAGAGCAACCTGACATTTACGTAAATTCGTCAGTATCAGGCTTGCTAAATTCCCAGCGATCTACCGGAATTCCTATCGATGTTATCCACCTCATTGTGACCGCGGGTGCGGCATTGGTATTTGCCTTCTTCTTTACCTGTGTTCCACTATTTTTCTCCAATGCCGGAAAAGCAAAATGGCAAGGGAAAGGAAAACTCCTCATCTATTTTTCCTGCCTTGGCGCCGGCTTCATAATTCTTGAGCTCGTATTTATCCAGATTTTTATGAAACTTGTCGGTTATCCGCTGTATGCCTACACAACCGTTTTGTTTACCTTTCTATTTGGCGCCGGCCTGGGCAGTCTGATGTCCGAAAAACTCCAACTCGTTGAACAGAAACGGTGGTGGATCCCGTTTGCAGGTATCGCTGTGTCGACTTTATTTTTAGTGTTTTCACAACAGGTTTTGTTTGATTTATTGTTGCAATTCTCGACGCCTGTAAGGGTCATAAGCACCATTATAATGATATTTCCATTGGCATTCTTCACCGGCATGCCATTCCCTCTCGGCATACTTGCGGTTCAGTACAAACCAACAGGTACCGTTGCCTGGGCATGGGCATTCAACGGCCTGTTTACTGTCGTAGGCGGCGTATTTTGCGCTATTTTCTCAGTTTATTTCGGGTTTCGGGTGACTATGCTGGTAGCCGTGGGTGCTTATATGCTTGCCTATTTCGTTTACCGAGGTTTGTATTCTAGCTATCTGGGAGACAAGGCATCTATCGAGCAAAACGGCTAAGCGGGTGGACAGAAACGTGCAAGGCTGTCTATTCGATATGGACGGCTTACTCCTCGATACGGAAATTATTTATACCGAAGTCACCCAGAGGATCGTTGGCCGATTTGGCCGAGTCTTTGACTGGTCCATCAAAGGCAATATGATCGGCAGACCGTCCGAGGAAGCGGCTAAATACCTTGTTGGTGCTCTGGATTTGCCGATAACAGCGAAGCAATATATCGAAGAGCGCGAAGTATTGTTACGCCAGAAGTTTTCTGATTGCAGGGCTTTAGCGGGTGCTGAGCGTCTAATTCGCCATCTCGATGCAAATAATATTCCTATAGCAGTGGCAACCAGTTCAAACAGGGATTTGTTCGAATTAAAAACAACAAACCATATGGACTGGTTCAGACTGTTCAATGTCGTCGTGACGGGAGATGATCCCGATATACTAAATGGAAAGCCCGCACCGGATATCTTTCTTGTCGCGGCAAAACGATTGGACATAGAGAGTTCAGCCGCACTCGTGTTTGAAGATGCACCATCGGGCTTGCAGGCCGGACTGGATGCAGGCATGCAGGTGATCACGGTTCCTGATCACAATATGGACAAGGAACGTTACCGTCGAGCAACCCGGGTACTGAACTCATTAGAGCAATTTACGCCCTCAGATTTCGGCTTACCGGACTATCATTAATTTAAACGGGCTTAGTTTGTTATGCCGTTAATCTTAAAATTTTAATGCGTACGTGCGAAGCATGCTGATAATGCTTCTGGACCAATATTACCCTCTTGCTCTGCTCCCTTCTGGATCAAACAGCGTTTCAGTGAACAATTGTGCGGGGCGTCTCTCACCCAGGATCTCTATTTCAACCTTTCTTCCCTCTTCAACCAGTTCCACCGGCAAAAAGCCATTAGCAACGCTAACCTGACTCCAGTGAGCAAACCCGCCAGATGTCACAAACCCGACCACTTCATCGTTATGCCAGATTGGCTCATCGGCCACGGTATCCGCATCATTGGCATCAACAATAAACGTACAGAGCTTACGAACCGGGGCCGTAGCTTTATCATCCAAAGCAGCCTGCCTGCCAATAAAATCTACCTGTTTTTTATAGTCCACAAATCGATCCATACCGGTTTCCAC
>JAIBDK010000176.1 GCA_024679435.1 Gammaproteobacteria bacterium
ACCGATTGCCAGTCCTCCAGAAAATTGTCGTACCCACTGACGGTGACATGGGAAACCACAAACAGAATTCGATCTCGCAGATCTTTATGAAAGCCGTTCATAATCGACATTACGGTAATTAACGCCCAGACTCCGAGCACAATCCCCACCATAGATGTCATGGAGATAAACGAGATGAAATGGTTACGTCTCTTAGCCCGGGTATAACGCAGGCCAATCATTAATTCCAGAGGCTTAATCACAGTAGTCTACTCAGCAGAGTTCAGGCGTATCAGCAATCAAATTTCGTGGCGCATGTGCGGGAATAAAACCACATCACGAATCGACGCACTGTCGGTGAGAATCATCACCAGACGATCAATACCAATACCCTCCCCTGCGGTAGGCGGCATCGCATATTCCAAAGCACGAATATAATCGGCATCGAAATGCATCGCCTCATGATCACCGGCGTCTTTCTCTTCAACCTGCTGGTGAAATCGCTCAGCCTGATCTTCAGCGTCATTCAATTCTGAAAACCCATTGGCAATTTCCTTTCCGGCCAGAAAAAATTCGAATCGGTCACTTATTTCCGGTTCGTCATCATTACGGCGGGACAGCGGAGAAACTTCAACCGGATACCCGGTAATAAAAATTGGATCCACCAGTTTTTCCTCCACCAGTTTTTCAAACACCTCCATCTGGATCTTTCCGATGCCATGAGAAGACTTAACCTCAATTTTCAACTCCAAAGCCAGATTCTTTATGGAATCCATGTCAGTCAGCTGTTCCCGGGTAATTTCAGGGTTAAAGTGTGAAATAGAATCCAGCATCGTGAGTCGCTTGAATGGTTTTGAAAGATCCAGACTCTGCCCCTGATATTCAATTTTGGTATCCCCAACAACGGTTTCACAGACACCGCGAAACATTGCTTCGGTAAGATCCATCAAATCATTGAAATCCGCATAGGCCCAATAGAATTCCATCATCGTGAATTCCGGGTTATGACGTGTGCTTACCCCTTCGTTACGAAAGCTTCGGTTAATTTCGAAAACACGTTCGAAGCCACCAACCACTAAACGCTTGAGATACAGTTCCGGTGCAATACGCAGAAATAATTCCATATCCAGCGCGTTATGGTGTGTTTTAAACGGTCTCGCCACGGCACCGCCCGGGATAGGGTGCATCATCGGCGTTTCCACTTCCAGAAACATTTTATCCACCATAAACTCTCGAATATACTGAACGATGGCAGCCCGTGTTTTGAAAACAGAACGGGTATGATCATTCATGATTAAATCGACATAACGTTGGCGATAGCGGGTTTCCGCATCCGTCAGCCCGTGGAATTTTTCCGGCAAAGGTCGCAATGATTTGGTTAGGAGCCTTACGTGATTTACCCGAACGGTCAGCTCTCCGGTTTTGGTATGAAACAATTCACCTTCCGCAGCGATAATGTCACCAATATCATATTTTTTAAACTCATCGTTATAGACATTTTCAGGTAAATTATCCCGTTGCAGAAACAGTTGCATTTGTCCACTGACATCCTGGATATGAGCGAAACTTGCTTTACCCATAATCCGTCTGGTCATTAACCGACCCGCGACTTTAACCCGAATTGAATCCGACTCAACGGCTTCAATATTTTCAGCATATTGCTTCATTAAATCACCGACCAGTGCATCTCGTCGGAAATCATTGGGGAACGCATTTCCCTGTTCACGCAGGGCGTTAAGCTTCTCCCTGCGTTGCTGCATCTGCTCGCTTTCTTCGTTCATATCGTTCTTTCTTATTGAATACTGTCTTGCTGGTAATGAATTACGTGTGAATCTGATGTTTTTGAAACCATGAAGATCATGATGTCGGCTAAAGACCCGCTTTCAGGCTGGCCTCGATAAATTGATTAAGCGCGCCGTCCAGAACAGACTGGGTATTACCGGTTTCCACACCGGTGCGTAAATCCTTGATCCGCGACTGATCCAAAACATAGGACCGAATCTGGCTTCCCCATCCAATGTCCGATTTGTTTTCTTCTTCGCTTTGCTGGTCTTCGCGTCGCTTTTGCATTTCAGCTTCGTACAAACGTGCTTTTAGCATCGACATGGCTTCAGCTTTATTTTTGTGCTGGGATCGGTCATTCTGGCATTGAACCACAATACCACTTGGTTGGTGCGTTATTCTCACCGCCGAATCGGTCTTATTTACATGCTGCCCACCGGCTCCGCTCGCCCGATATGTGTCAATTCGCAGATCGGCAGGATTAATATCCACCTCAAAACTATCGTCGATTTCCGGGTAGCAGTAAACCGATGCAAATGAGGTATGGCGCCGATTACCGGAATCGAACGGACTTTTTCTTACTAGTCTGTGCACGCCGGTTTCCGTGCGAAGATGACCGTATGCATACTCACCGTTTACCTTGATTGTGGCGCTTTTAATACCGGCCACATCACCGGGTGAACGTTCAACTAAATCAACACCAAAGCCTTGATCTTCAGCCCAGCGCATATACATTCGAAGCAGCATTTCAGCCCAGTCCTGAGCCTCTGTTCCACCGGAACCGGATTGAATATCCACAAAACTGCTTAATCCATCAGCCTCTCCGCTGAACATCCGTCGAAATTCCATCCGTGCCAACCTAGATTCGATAGCCTCAGCGTCCGACTCAACTTCAGTAAAAGTCTCCTCATCATCTTCCATTTCAGCCAGTTCGAGCAACTCCATCGCATCAGAGATATCCATCTCCAACCGATCAAGTCCGTTAACGATTTGATCAAGGCGGGCACGTTCCTGACCCAGCTTCTGTGCCTGCCCCGGATCATCCCAGACGTCCGGGCTTTCAAGAATCAAATCAACTTCTTCGAGTCTTTCTTTTCGGCCAGCATAGTCAAAGAAACCCCCTTAGCGCGGACACACGCTCACTGGAACTGGAAAGAGATTCCTTAAGTTCATTGGGAGTAGACATAAAATTAATCAGCTAAAATTGAGAGCCCGCGAGGATACCGAATTTTAAGACTTAATAACAGAGTAAGGCGACCCGAACCGCCTATTCTTGAGCTGATTTATTGACAAAAACCAGAACAATAGGTAGAGTCCGCCTCCCTTTCGTGCCGAGGTGGCGGAATTGGTAGACGCGCTAGCTTCAGGTGCTAGTGAGCATTAGCTCGTGGAGGTTCAAGTCCTCTCCTCGGTACCACTCACTTTAACATCACCCCTCTCTCAAGGAAAACCCTTCGCCAACCTTTTACCGATGATTCTTTCCGTGGGATTCTGAAATCGCGGTCAACCAGGAAAACACTACATAACTGAGCATAGTCTCAGCGCATCATACATCGCCGCCGCCAGGTTTCTGCTGGACGCTGCATCACCAATACGAAACAACGAGAACCCTTCTGAATGTTTGAGACAAGGCTGGGATTGACCTGCCAAAAGAGCTGAGACGTCCAAAACACCGTCATTATTTGAAGCCTTGCGCAAGTCTTGGTAAACATCATCCGCTGGCACCGTTCCGTGCTCCACGATTACCTGTCCGCCAATTATTTCCAGTTCAACTCCGGTAAGTTCACTGACAAATATCGCCTTAAGCAAGTCGTTTTCCTGTTTTGTGACGCTTTGCAGCTTATGATCAATCACCAGAGAAATATCTCTTTTGGCCAATTCCCTTCTCCAGATAATCCGTTCACCATAATCCAGTTCCGCTGCCGGCCTTTCGTCAAGCAGAACAAGCTGCACGTCGCTTCCCGCTTCGTGGCAATACTCAGCACCGGTTAACCCGGGATGTCTTCCGGTGCCGTCGAAGATAATCACGCTAGCACCGGGCTGCACAGCACCGGACAGAACATCCCAGACAGATGTGCACAACTCGTTACCCTCAACCCAGTCATAATTCGGGATACCGCCCGTTGCTACAATGACAATTTCAGGTTCTTCAGACAACACATCCTGAATTTCTGCCAACCTGTCGAAAATAATTTCAACACCCAGCCTTTCCAGCTCAGACACACGCCAGTCGATGATTCCAGTGATATCTTTTCGCCAACTGGCTTTGGTCGCCATTCTTAACTGGCCGCCAGGCTGACTGGATGCTTCAAATATTTTTACCTTATGGCCCCGTTCAGCCAGAATTCGGGCGGCTTCGAGACCGGCCGGACCGGCACCGACGATAACCGCCTTTCGCGACCTGCCACCCGAAGGCTGTATTAACTGGGGCCAGTATTTTTCGCGGGCGGTGGCCGGGTTATGAATACAGGTAGGCCGGTTCACTCCCATACAGTGGGTCATTCCCACACAGGGTCTGATTCGGTCTTCCTGACCATTTACGATTTTGTTAACAATCTGCGGGTCTGCGATATGCGCGCGTGTCATCGCCACCATATCCAGCAGGTTTTCACGGATAGCGTATCTGGCTGTCGCCAGATCAGTAATTCTGGCGGCGTGAAACACCGGCAGATTCACAGCTTTTTTAAACGCACCGGCAACTTCAAGCCAGGGTGCAATGGGAGAAGACAATCCGGGCATACAATCCGTCAACAGTCTCAATTCAGTATCGATACTTCCGTAGTTTGCATTGAAGAAGTCAATCAGGCCTGAGCGCTGAAATACGCCGGCCATTTCCAGACAATCGTCAAAATTGAGCCCTCCTTTCACCGCTTCATCAATAGGGAAACGCATACCAACCAGAAAATCATCTCCCACACGATTCCGAATTTCCTCATGCACCATCAATCCAAACCGACAACGATTCTCGAGAGAACCCCCATACTCGTCGGTTCGCCAGTTGGTAACCGGTGACATAAACTGACCGATCAAATGCCCTCCAACCATGGTTTCCAACCCGTCGAGTCCACCCTGTCTTGCACGCAACGCGGCATCTCCGAATGCCGTAACCACACGCCGAATATCATATCGATCCATTTCTCTGGGAAATGATCGATGCCCGGTCTCTCGCGCCACTGACGGCGCCATAGTCGATAACCAGTTTTGAGTATTAGTTTCACCCCGTCGTCCAAGATGGGTCAACTGCATCATGATGGCTGCCCCGGCATCATGTACTCGAGTAGAAAAAGACTCCAGATAGGGAATAATCCGGTCCACAGACATATTCAGCTGACCGCTCGCCCAGGTTGAATCCTCTGATACATAAGCAGAGCCGCCAAACATCGTCAGTCCGATGCCGCCGCGCGCCTTTTCTTCATGGTAACGCTGATAGGTTTCCGCCGGCATTGCGCCCTCTTCTTCAAGTCCGCAGGCATGACTGGTGGACATTATCCGATTACGAATCTTAACCCCTTTGATTGTCAAAGGCTTGAGCAGAGGATCTTTGGTGTTGGTGTTAGTGTTGGTCATGGGCAGAATCAGGAAGACGTTAAGCCCATCTATCTTATCTTTCTTAAAGCGAAAACATAAGCAATAACTGCATCTGATTTTGCGGCTTCATTCACGTCGGCCACCATAGGATTGGATCAATTTTTCGCTCAGCACATCAGGTTTAGATAAGCGCTCCTTCATGAGGAAATTAGATTAATGCTCCCTCGTGGCGCAATAGCC
>JAIBDK010000418.1 GCA_024679435.1 Gammaproteobacteria bacterium
CGAAATATTACCAGGATTTATGCGCATACGCAGTCGCTTGGTCAGTGCAAAAGATGGATCGATAATAATTGCCCCGGAGCTGAAAGAATTCCGGTGGGGAGTAATGCGGAAGCTGCGCGAAAAGTTGCAGATGAATCTGAAGGTTGCGCTGCTATCGCCGGTGATGTTGCTGCGAAACGTTACGGTCTTGAGGTTTTGTCTTCCAATATTGAGGATGAGCCGGGAAATACCACGCGTTTCCTGGTGCTCTCTGATCGGGCAACACCACCAAGCGGATCTGATAAGACCAGCCTGCTTCTGTCCTGCAGAAGCACGCCCGGTGCTTTGTTACACCTCTTGCAGCCGTTGCTTGACGAGCAGATCGACATGACTAAGATCGAATCTCGGCCATCTAGAGTGGGTCTGTGGGAGTACGTCTTTTTTGTTGACTTTATTGGCCATCAGGATGATGAGCATATCGCCCGCGCTTTGACCCGTCTTAAGAGTGAAGCGGGATTGTTTAAAAACCTTGGATCTTATCCAACTGCAATCTAAATAACTATTCTGTGACAGATAAAAAGTCGGTCGACGGCCCTGTGTACGTTGAAACCATGGCGATTTACGGCGTTGGATTGATTGGTGGATCCCTGGCGATTCGACTGAAACAGCACAATGCAGTAGGCAAGATTATCGGTGTGGGTCGGAGTCGGGAAAACCTTGAAACCGCCCTTAAAATTGGCGCCATTGATGAGATACAGTCTGACCCTTTAGAAGCGGCGAAGCAGGCGGATGTAATTGTGCTCGCTACTCCAGTAAACACCATAGCCGGTTTGTTAGGGACAATCCGCCCGGCCATAGATAGCTCGAAGATAATTACCGATGTTGGCAGCGTTAAATCCGGGATCGTGGCATCGGCAAAAACTGAACTTGGAGATATGTTTTCAAGGTTTGTTCCAGGACACCCTATCGCAGGCAAAGAGAAATCCGGGATCGTCGCAGCAGATGGAGACCTCTACGAAAACCATAAAGTGATTTTGACGCCGACGTCTGAAACCGATTCTCAGGCCTGTGAGTTAATTTACAGGCTTTGGGCATTAACAGGTGCCACGGTGCGAATCATGGAGGTTGAGGATCATGACAGAGTGCTTTCTGTAACCAGCCATTTGCCGCATATTCTGGCTTATGTGATGATGGATTTTCTGTCTACTTCGAAAGATAGAGAAAACTGTTATGAAATGGCGGCCGGTGGCTTTTATGACTTTACCAGAACGGCGTCCAGTGACCCCGAAATGTGGCGGGATATCTCCATTATGAACGGCCCCCGCTTGCTGGAACATATCAAGGAGTATCAGCGGCAGCTGTCTGTGGTATCGCGGATGATTGAAGAGGGCGATCATCAGGCTATTGAGGATCTTTTTGGTGCCGCGAAAAAGGCACGTTCCAGGGTGACCGAAAAACGTAAGAAAGTTCATTAATGTTTCATTTAAGATTTCGGTATATGTTCTAAATTTTGACCGTAGTTCTGAGTGGATATCCTGGATAACAGGGAGAGTGCTTCGAACATTTGAAATGGTTTGTTAATCAGCAATTCAATTATTATGCTCAACTTGTTGTGGGTCAGCCATGGCTGACCTCCTAAACAGAAAGGCCAGAGGAATAACAATAAATGCCAGCATTGCAACAGCATAAAACGTATTGTTGTAAGCAATCATCGTAGCCTGTCTAGTAAGTTCTGCCTGGATTGAGGCTAACCCGTCCAGAGTGTTTATGTTCCACTGCTCGGGATAGAAATTAAATTTAAAAACGTCGCGAAACGGCGTGACTAGCTCTGATAGGACGGCATGACTGGTCTGGGATGTTCTGCTGTGAATAAAGAGGATACCGGCAACGCCGAATGAACTGCCGGCAAAAAACAGGGTGTGAAAAACAGCAAAGCCTTCCGTTCTAAATCGCGAAGGCAGCGTCGAAAAAGTTAGCACGGTAATTTGCACATAAATCATTCCGGATGCGATGCCCTGAAGTGTATTGGTCCATATAACGTCGAATCGGGATATGTTGACCGTCCACATTGACATACCTAATCCTGAAGCTCCCATAATAACCAGTCCCGCGATAAGCAATATTCGGCCATCCATTCTGTCGGAAATAACGCTCATGATGCTGAGTCCGATGATTAAGCCAATTCCCCGGTAAATGATGAGTCCACCGGCTTCGATGGCGGGGTACCCGGCAATATTTTGTAATAGCAAGGGTAGGAGCACCAGAGGAAGAATCGAGAGTGCGCCATTGACGATTATAAATATTTGTCCAATCAGGAAGTTTCTGTCTGAAAACAGCTGACGTCGGAAAAATGGATTACGGGCCGACCAGCTATGTGCGATAAACAGATAAATTGCAAATAAGCTGTAAAGGCCTTCAAGGATAATTTCAGGTGACTCGAACCAGTCCAGTCGTTCTCCGCGATTAAGCATGATTTGCAAGGTGGCGAGACTGCTTGTAATAAGGGCAAAGCCGAACCAGTCCATTGGTCTGTCTGGTTCGCTTTCGATCTCAGGC
>JAIBDK010000092.1 GCA_024679435.1 Gammaproteobacteria bacterium
GGCTGTCTTTATGGGGTTCCAGTTGGGCGAAATACATGTCGAGGATGTTGTCTTTGTTCTGCTCAGAGAGCAAAGAAGCAATTTCATGGAATACGTAAAGGCGATCTTTTTCCTGCCGGGATGCCAGTTCAATTAACAGCGTCAACGCGTGTTCTGACTCTCCAAGTTCAAACTGGGCTTTGGCGAGAAACAGGATGACCCTGTAGTTGTCTGGATCGATGCTGTTGAGTAAGCGGGCAAGTTCGGTAGCTTGTTGATAATTTTCTGTTTGCATTGCAAGCTGGATAGCCTCAGCAATAATTCTTTTATCTCTAGACTGATAGGCTGCACGGGAAAGTGATTCGAGAGCGGTAGTTTCGTCATTTCTCTGACTTGCGATGGATGCGACCAATAAGTCATAGAGCAAATTCGGAGAAAGGCCAGGCAAGTCATTCGATAAAGTCGGCCCCTCCGGCGTAGTTTGCGAAACTGATTTTGAGTGGGTCGTCGAAGCAGGTTCCGGCGAGATTTCCTCTGTCTCTTGCCGCGGCTGTGACTGGCAAGCGGTAAGGACAAGGATCAGTCCAGCTAAAACAATTCCATGAATGGCTTTGCCAGAGGACTCGAAATAAAGGTTTGATTGGTGGAACACGTTACGGAAACTATGAAGCCTTGATAATAGGACTAAAGTCTAACAATATTTCCCCCATCAGTGCAGGGAATTTGTGTTGGAATAATTTATAATAGCAGGTCATGATTATCTATACATAGCCTGATAACAGCTCGGAAAAACTATTGCCTGGGTTTCGGCCCCTGAATTTGCCAAGCTGATACGCTCTGAACGGACCAGATTTTAATATGCATTTACTTACAATAGGTTTGAATCACCAGACAGCGCCTATTGAAGTTAGGGAAAAGGCGGCATTTGGGCCTGAATCTGTCCAGGAAGCACTCACTGACCTTACCCAATCTGCAGGCGTTAGTGAAGCAACAATACTTTCAACCTGCAATCGAACCGAAATTTACTGTGGTCAGGAAAAACAAAGCAGAGATAATATCGTTTCCTGGCTTTGCGCACACAGCGGCCTGACTAGATCAGATCTTGGCGAAAGTTTGTATCAATTTCCTAATGAAGAAGCAGTTAAACATGCATTTCGAGTTGCCTCGGGCCTGGATTCTATGGTTCTAGGTGAACCCCAGATACTTGGCCAGATGAAAAATGCCTTTCAAACTGCGGCTAGTGTGGGTGCAACTGGAAAAGTACTGAATCGATTGTTTCAACATACTTTTAATGTTGCCAAGCAGGTTAGAACAGACACCTCAATTGGTGAAAATGCTGTGTCCGTTGCTTACACCGGTGTGAATCTTGCGCGTCGAATTTTTTCCAGTTTGGCTGATCAGAATGTTTTGCTAATTGGTGCCGGAGAAACCATAGAGCTTGTCGCCCGACATCTCAAGCAAAATCAGGTTAAGCATATTATTATCGCTAATCGCTCGGTGGATAAGGCTCGGGCGTTGTCATTGGAAATAGGTAGCGAAGCGATTTCATTAGCTCAAATACCGAGCAGGCTTCATGAGGCTGATATTATCGTGACCTCGACGGCGAGTACGTTGCCGATTCTTGGCAAAGGCGCTATCGAGGCAGCGCTTAAAAAGCGCAAACACAGCCCGATGTTTATTCTTGATCTTGCGGTGCCCAGAGATGTTGAAGCTGAAGTTAGTCAGCTCAAAGATGCTTATCTCTATACGGTGGATGATTTGAGAACGATGGTGGATGAAAACAGGGAAATGCGTCTCCGTGCAGCGGAAGAAGCAGAAAACATCATTGATTTTCAGGTCGTTAAATTCATGCGTTGGATGCGTTCTCTTGATTCAGTGCCGGCAATCCGTTCCTTTAGGGAGGGGATGAACGAACTCAAGCAGGTTGAGCTCGAACGGGCACATCGTAAACTTGGGAAAGGAGCCGATCCAGCGGAAGTGCTTGAGCAATTTGCCCGGGACCTCACCAACAAAATGGCACATCATCCCAGTCAGGTATTGCGTCAGGCAGATATTGAGGGAGATGCCAGCATAATTTTGGCAGCCCAAAAACTGTTTAATCTATAGTTGTATTCACAACTATTCCAGAGAATCAAATGAATCCATCTACCCGTGACAAGCTTCTTCAGGTGGTTGATCGCCATGAAGAACTTAATGTTCTGCTATCCGACCCGGATACTATTTCTGATCAAAGCAGTTTTCGCCGGCTGTCAATTGAATTGTCAGAAATTGTTCCGATTGTAGATACGTTTATCGAACATCAGCGGTTAGAAGAGGAAATCAGTGAGACACGGACGATGATGGAAGACAGCGATACGTCTATTCGTGATATGGCAAAAGAGGAATTGCCCGGGCTTGAGTCAAGTCTTGAAGAATGCCAGGCTAATTTGCAGACGCTTTTATTGCCCAAGGATCCTAACGACTCTAGAAATATATTTCTTGAGATTCGTGCAGGTACCGGTGGTGATGAGGCCGCGTTGTTTTCGGGTGATCTTTTTAAAATGTATCATTCCTATGCAGACAACAAAGGCTGGAAAGTGGAGGTGATGAGTCGCAGTGACGGTGATCACGGTGGGTTCAAGGAAATAATCAGTCGTATAGAAGGCATGGGGGTCTATTCAAAATTAAAATTTGAATCTGGTGCACACCGTGTTCAACGCGTCCCCGAAACTGAATCTCAAGGTAGAATTCATACTTCGGCCTGTACCGTTGCGGTGATGCCTGAAGCTGATGAAATGGATGATATCGAGATCAATCCGGCTGATCTCCGGGTAGATACTTTTCGTGCTTCCGGGGCTGGTGGGCAACACGTTAATAAGACTGATTCGGCCATCAGATTAACGCATCTCCCGACCGGAGTGGTGGTCGAATGCCAGGATGAAAGATCACAGCACAAGAATCGGGCAAGGGCAATGTCTGTGCTTAAATCCCGATTACTCGAAGCCCAAATTCAGGAGCAGCAGCAAGCGGAAGCCAGCACTCGAAAATCATTGGTCGGTAGTGGAGATCGGTCAGAGAGAATTAGAACCTATAATTTTCCTCAGGGCAGGGTAACCGACCACAGAATCAATCTGACATTGTATAAGCTGGATGAGATTCTATCCGGCAACATTGAACAGATTATCGATCCTTTAGTTTCAGAGCATCAGGCGAATTTGCTCGCGGAACTTAATGAATCGGCCAACTAGTTTTGATTAAATAATTGTTGGCAATTGAGCTGACTTGACCATGGTTCGTTCCGACCCCACCATTGGTGAGCTTGAAAACTGGTCTGCCACTGTATTGTGTGATGAGGTGTTCTCAAGTTATGACACTCAGGTTCTATTGTGTTTTTGTCTGGGCAAAAGTCCTGCATACCTTCTGACTCACCGAAATGATGTGGTAGATAAAGAAACGGAGTCGTGGTTTCGTGATTTAGTTGATCGTCGACTTACCGGGGTTCCCGTAGCGTATTTGACCGGATACAGGGAGTTCTGGTCGCTGCCCATTATGGTCGACGAGAACGTGCTGATCCCTCGTCCTGATACTGAGTTGCTGGTGGAGCATGTTCTAACGCGAATTCCAATTCATTCGCGGCCCCGAATTCTTGAACTCGGGACCGGAAGTGGCGCAGTCGCTCTTGCGTTGGCGACGGAAAGGCCGAACAGCTCTATTCTTGCTACTGATCGCTCTGTAAGCGCAATTGAAGTCGCCAGAAAAAATCAAACGGTTTTGAATATCAATAATATTTCCTGGATTGTGAGTGACTGGTTTAGTGCTATTGGAAATCAGGAGTTCGATATTATTTGCTCAAATCCGCCTTATATCGCGATCAGTGATCATCATTTGATTGCTGGGGATCTTCGGTCAGAGCCTGTTAGTGCGCTGGCTTCCGGAGAGCAGGGGCTGGATGATCTAAAGTTGATCGTCCGGCAATCAGCGCAATATCTGATTTCCGGCGGGTCTTTACTGGTGGAGCATGGTTACCAGCAGGGTGAACAGGTCCGGCAGATTTTTCAAGCTGCAGGATATCTGGATATACGAACGCTGAAGGATCTTTCTGCTAACGATAGAGTCACAGTGGGCGTTAAACCGCTCTGATAATCACTTATGTACCGTTATTTTTAACCGATAAGATTTTAATTTCGGGTTGATTGCTACTTAAGGCGAATAAAGATTCCAGATCTGGGCTTGGGGTCAAAATAGGTGGATTTTGGGGGCATCAAGGCACCTGCATCGGCAACATGCATGAGTTGATCGATAGAAGTCGCAAAGCATGCAAACACCACTTCCCAGCCTTCGCTGCATTTCTGACGTATACCCGGTTCTCCGCTAACCCCAGCGACATAGTCGAGTCGATTGTCACTGCGCATATCTTTTATACCAAGAAGGGGGTCGAGAATCAGATTTTGAAGAATGGCAACATCCAGTGAGTTTACCGGGTCGGTTTGATCCACGCATTCGGGTTTAACGACAAGTCGGTACCAGGTGTCGTGGACATACATTCCAAATTCGCCATGTTTATGAGCTTCAAAAGAATCCTGGCGTTGCGGCTTTGTGACAACGAAACTCGCTTTGAGCTTGATCAGAAGTTCATCGATAGATAAGCCGTTCAAGTCTTTCACGCAGCGGTGAAAGGGTAAAAGGTTTAATTGGTTATCCGGAAACAACGCGACCAGCATTTGATTGTAAGGCTCGTCTCCCTGATTGCCCGATTGTTTGCGCATGAGTTCCGCATAACGTTTTCCTGACGCTGCTCGATGGTGTCCGTCAGTGAGATAGGTTGTATCAACTGCAGCGAACAATCGGATTAATTCTCGCTGCTGTGAATCATCTTCGATACACCATATTTTTTGAGCCACCTGGTCTTCGGATACAAACTCGAGATCTGCTGGTCGGCGGATCAGGGATAAAACATAGTTGTCGATCTCGGTATTTTGGGCATAGGTGAGGCAAATTGGGCTAGATGACGCACCTACTACTTTTTGGTAGTTGGCCAGCAGGTCTTCCTTGTCGCTTCGAGTGTTTTCATGTTTGCGTACTTTTCCCTGCTCGTACTCATCTACTCCAACTTCACACACAACACCGGTTTGCACATGACTGCCGGTATCGAGTTGATATAAAAACAGGCATGGCGATGGCAGGCTATCAAAAGAACCATCTTTTAATAATGCTTTCAGATTGCGTCGATTGAGTTCCAGTAATTCGTCCTGAGTAGGTTGACAATCCTCCGGAAAATCTTCTGTTAAGCGCATCGTATTCAGGAAGTTATGCGGATTTTCCTCGGCGAATTTTCTGCGTTGTTCTGGCGAAACCGAATCGTATGCTGGAGAGACAACAGCCTGAGCCTGGTCTGCGTTGACCAGGTATCCGTCGAATGGTTTTATTTTAGGCATTGAAAAACCCTTCCCGCTTTTTTAACTATCAGTTACGGCTTTGGAAAGTTGCCATGAAGCTGGTAAGTGCTATCACACTTTCTTTTGGCAGGGCGTTATAGATGCTGGCCCTGCAACCTCCGACGCTTCTATGACCTTTAAGGTTCATCAGATCTGCGTTAGCCGCTTCAGTCAAAAATTTCTGCTCTAGTTCTTCGCTGGGCAAACGAAATACTACGTTCATGTGTGATCGACTTGCAGTATCAACCGGGCAGTTGTAATAGCTATTGCTGTTATCGATGGCATCATAAAGAAGACCCGCTTTCTCTGCGGCCCGAGATTCCATAGCGGGCAGTCCCCCTTCTTTTTTCATCCACCTTAGCACTTTTCCGAACATGTAGATGGGGAAAACAGGGGGGGTGTTAAACATTGAACCCTTGGATTCGTGAATGTCGTAACGCAGGTAGCGACCCATATTTTTGTTGCACCCTTCGAGAATGGATTTTCTGACGAAAACGACTGCCATTCCGGCGGGACCGAGGTTTTTCTGTGCTCCACCATAGACAAGATCAAACTTTTCCCAAGGTAATGGCCTTGCCATATACTCGGACGACATGTCGCCGACCAGAGGAACGTCAACTTCGGGCCATTCAGAAAACCGAATGCCCCCAATAGTTTCATTGGTGGTGATGTGCAGGTATCGAGTATTTTCCTGCATGGCAAGTTCGCTGGATGAAGGCATTCTGGTGTAACCGCAGCTTTCGCCATCCCACGCAGTATAGACTTCACCATATTCTTTCGCATCGGTAATGGCGCCTTTGGCCCATGTGCCAGAATTGACGTACGCTGCTTTGCTCCCGGGATTTAAAAGATTCATGGGAATCATCGAGAACTGAAGTATCGCGCCACCTTGAAGGAAAAGCACGCTAAAGTCATCGGGTACCTCAAATACCTCCATTGAAAGCGCCATGGCTTCGCTGGCAACGTCATCGAAGTGCTTGCCCCGATGGCTCATTTCAATAAGTGACATACCGGCTCCGTGATAATCCACGAATTCCTGTTGTGCTTCTTCCAGCGTTTCAAGGGGAAGAGTGCAGGGCCCTGCGCTGAAATTATGTTTGCGATAGCTCATGATGAGAGTTCCTATAAATAAAGTTTGCCAGAATATATATTGTTGAGTATTTTGATTATTAAATCAGTTTACGCAGTTGATGAGATCATTGTCCAGATAAGACTGAATTACATTAAGGACCCCATCAGATACTGCTATTTGCGCCTGATTGGTAGAGGCGCCAATGTGATGGGTGCCACATACGTTCGGGTGTCCAGCCAATGCTGAAACAAAACGGTTGTCACCGGCGCCGGGTTCGTTATTATAGACGTCGAGTCCGGCTCGAATTCCATGACTGTCCATGGCTTCGATAAGGGCTGCCTCGTCAACTAACTCTCCTCGAGATGAATTGATAAGAATGGCTCCAGGCTGCATGTTGGCAAGAAAGTCCTGATTTACCATTGACGTTGTTTCAGCGGTGGCGGGCATATGTAATGAAACGATATCACAGGTTTGGAGCAGTGCATTTAGAGATTCAAGTTGAGTGATTCCCGCATCTGCGATTTTCTGCTCTGCTTCAACGCTTCGACCGGGCTTGGATAGGGCGTAAACATCCATTCCGAATGCTTTTGCCCGTGACGCTACAGCGAAGCCGATAGCGCCGAGCCCGAGGATGGCAATTTTCTGTCCATAAAGGCCTTGAGCTTTCGAGTACTTTTTCTTGTTCCAGACGTTGTTCTGAAGATCAGAAACATTTTGCGGTAGTTGTCGATCAATGGAAAGAATCAGCCCCATGACCAGTTCGGCTACGGCCACAGCATTAGCGCCGGGCACGTTGCAAACTCTGATTTGTTTTTTAGCAGCATGGAGCTTGTCTATCGTGTTGGTGCCTGCTCCGGCCCGAATAATCAGTTTAAGATTAGGAGCCGCATCCATTGTTGTCGCGGTTACTTTGGTGCTTCTGACAATGAGGGCTTCGCTGTCTTTGATGGCCTCGGTCAAACTCTCTCCGTCCAGATTAGCGTCAATTGTGAGGGCGTGCCCATTTTCCTCCAGTATTTGAGCGTGGGAATCGGGAAAGCTGTCGGCGATCAGTATTTTCATTTTGGTTACTCAGTATTTGCTGATGTGGTTCAGTAATGGTCTGGAGAAAGTTGAGAATGGTATGTTTCGGATGACATTTCCCAAAGCGGGTCGGAGTCTAGTTTATTTGTTCGGTTTCGGTGCAGGATATTAGCAAACTTGTCGCCGATCTTGTGCAGATAGTCGCCTGCAGACAATCAGATTCCCTTATTCGAATCATTAATCTGGATGATTCGAATAAGAGCAATTTCAATTGTTTTACGATAAAAAAATGCATATTGCAGCTGGGCCCTTTTCATTGATGGAATCAGCCGGTTCTTTTTAGTTTGTTTTGCATTTAAAAATACGACTAACGGCCCGGGTGAAAATAAGAAAAGCCTTTTATAAATGCAACTAGCTGAGAGGAAATGCCCGCAATTTTCAATGCTGCTTCAGTATTCTCAACATTCTACGTAGTGGTTCTGCAGCCCCCCAGAGAAGCTGATCGCCCACGGTGAATGCCGAAATCATA
>JAIBDK010000392.1 GCA_024679435.1 Gammaproteobacteria bacterium
TGAACCTTTTGTGAACTATAACCTGTCTGAAGGCTGGTATTTAATTGCGGACATCATTATTACCGCCAACTGGGAGGCGAGTTCCAGCAATACCTGGACGGTGCCGCTGGGCGGCGGAGTGGGCAAATTGTTCAAAATCGGGGAACAAGCGATGAACGCAAGAACCGAAGCTTACTACAATGTCGAAAAACCTGATGGTGCCCCGGATTGGCAGTGGGGATTTACCGTTCAATTTCTGTTTCCAAAATAGATTTGTCAAATAGTTGAATAGTCAAATAGTTGGTGATTCCGATAGTCAGATATATATAAATCCTCTTTCCCTATTTAACTGATTTTCTAATCAACTATTTGACCAACTCATGGTTCACTTAGAACGATAGAACAAAAGCAATAGGAGGGAGTAAATATGAAAGAAGTAATGAGAGTTGTATTTACCCTGGTGTTTGCTCTGGTCATACTGACGGGAGCGCAGGCGCAGGCGGAAACCCTAAAAACCCGTATCGGCGAATTGAGCTTCACCCATGATTTCGCTAATGGATATCCCACCGACGCCACGGTCAAAAAGCTTTTCGACGAGATGGATTTCCAGCGAGCCGTGCAATCTTATTACTGGGCGATCCCACTGGTCAGCATGGCGCAGTGGCGGGAGTCCCACGTCGGACAGCTTGGTGCAGATAACGGACAGGCAATCTTTTTTGAGACCTATGCCGACAAGGTGGGTGGTCTTACCTTCAATGTTACCACACCCTACCTGTTGAACTTTGTTGATCTCGCCGAAGGGCCCTGGGTTATGGAGTTACCCGGACCAGAAGGAGCAGTGCGGGGTGCGACTCACGACATGTGGCAGATTTCCTTTACCCAACTAACAAAACCAGGCAAGTACGTTTTTTATGGTCCAGGACAAGATGAGCCGAAGGTTGAGGGTGCAGAAATGCACGCATCCCCTACGAATGGTCTGTTACTCGTAACGCGATTAATGCCGGAAGACCCAAAAGAACGTCAGGCACTTCTTGAACAGGTGAAAGTGTATCCTTTGAGTGAGAAAGATAACCCTAAGCCACGCGGATACTTTCGACCAGAAGGTCGGCCATGGATGGGAGCGGCTCCAGTTGGTTTGGAGTACTGGGAACTGTTAAATGATACTATCCAGCGTGAACCGGTGTTTGAACGTGACCGGTTTTTTATGGCAATGTTGAAACCACTAGGTATAGAAAAGGGCAAACCCTTTGCACCTGACTGGCGTCAACAGCGTATCCTTATGGAGGCTGCAATTGTAGGCGAAGCCATGGCTAAGACCAATGATTTTGCTAAGCGTGTGGAGTCGAGTCATTATCGAAACGATGTCCAATGGGAGTATGCCACCACAGCCGAGCCCGATCAACGTGCCGAGTTCTATGAACAGCTCGATGAGCGTGCCGCATGGCTCTACGAGGCCGTAACTAACGACATAAGCATGCATGGCCAGAAGACTGGCAAGGGGCAGATCTATATGGCGACTTATAAAGACGCCGATGGGGACTGGCTTGACGGTGGCACTAACTACGTGCTGCACCTTCCACCTAACGTTCCAGCTGAAGCCTTCTGGTCGTTCACCGCATATGAGGTCAGTACACGGACTATCATTCAAAATGAGCATGAAATTGCGGATCGTTCCTCGCGCATGGATCTTTCAAAGAATTCAGATGGCTCGGTGGATATTTATATTGGTCCTGACAAACCTGAGGGCAGCAAGGTTAAGAACTGGATACCGACGGAACCTAAACGAGCATGGTTTCCGTATTTCAGGCTTTACTCACCCCAAAAGGCCTTTCTTGACCAAACCTGGATCTTGCCGGACATTGAGAAACGAAACAAGTAAAATCGGTAACTAACATTCCGGCTCAGTAAATGATATTCCCGACTGAGCCGGATACGATTTTTCAGAACACTGAACAAAAACAACAACAGGAGAAAACAATGAAAAATCGCAACTCATCTCGTGTCATACAGATTGCCCTCATTGGGCTTGCTTGCGCGATAATAGCGCCATGGAGCCTATGGGCGCAATCCCCGTCTGAAGTAGCACAGCATTCCCAATCAAAAGCTGCCCTTAAAGAAGAACCGAAGTTCTGGGGCGATCTCGTAGGTATGGAATTTGAGGGAGGTGCCTACCCCACCGACGCCCAGGCATCTAGAATCTTTGATGAATATGATTTTCAACGTGGGTGCCAGGCTTTTATCTGGTCATTGCCGGCAATGAATATGTACTCCATGCGGGAAGGGTCTGAGAAGCTGTTTGGCAAGGGAAATCACATTCTACCGATATGGAAAGGTCGACTGCGTGCCACCACACAGGTGACGACACCAAACTCTGACGTGATCTATGCCATGAGCTACCTCGACCTCAAAGGCGGACCTGTCGTGGTAGAATCCCCTCCGGGTATTCAAGGACTCTTCGATGACATGTTTCAACGCCCGATCAGTGATGTTGGCCTACCTGGCCCTGACAGAGGGCAGGGTGGTAAGTATCTCTTACTTCCACCTGATTATGATGGTCTTCTTCAAGAAGGGGTTGCATACCGCCGACCTCCAAATGATGATCCGGATCTTTTCTATGCTTATCGTTCGAAAACATATGGGGTGTTTCTTTTCTGGCGTGCATTCCTTGATAAAGATGGCAAGGGAACAAAGGATGGTGTTACACTTATCGAGCAGACAAAGATATACAAATGGGGGAAAAAAGACGCCGCTCCTGATATGCAGTTTCCTGATGCCACCGATGCAAATACTCAAATGCTCA
>JAIBDK010000404.1 GCA_024679435.1 Gammaproteobacteria bacterium
CGATTAGCGCATACACAGGTTTGGCCGGCATTTCTATATTTTGAAATAATTGCACCTTCAACTGCTGCATCAATATCTGCATCATCAAATACGATGAACGGCGCATTACCACCAAGCTCAAGAGCCACTTTCATTATTGAATCAGCACACTGACGCATCAACAACCTACCGACTTCGGTAGATCCGGTGAAGCTCAAATGGCGAACTGTAGGGTTTGAAGTCATCTCACCCCCTATTTCAGCTGAAGACCCGGTGACGACACTTAACAGGCCTTCAGGCAACCCCGCTCTTTCGGCAAGCTCGCATAAAGCCAGAGCAGAAAGCGGTGTCTGGGTGGCAGGCTTAACCACCACTGCGCAACCGGCTGCCAGCGCAGGTCCGACTTTTCGAGTAATCATCGCAGATGGAAAATTCCATGGAGTAATCGCAACACAAACACCGATAGGTTGCTTGATCACCACAAGTCGTTTGTCACCCTGATGTTGGGGAATAGTTTCACCGCTCACTCTCCTTGCTTCATGGGCAAACCAGTCAATAAAAGATGCGGAGTACACAACCTCACCGCGCGCTTCAGCTAACGGTTTACCTTGTTCCATGGTCATAAGCGCGGCCAGATCATCAGCATTGGCGATCATCAGCTCATACCACTTACGCAGTATATCGGCCCTCTCTTTGGCTAACATCCTGCGCCATTTCACCTGGGCAATTTCTGCTGCAGATATAGCTTCCCGGGTTTCTTCTGCGCCCATAAAGGGCACTTTAGCAATGACCGCGCCATTTGCAGGATTAGTTACGTCCACCGTTTTTCCACTACTAGAATCACGCCAATGACCATTGATATAACATTGTTCGCGTAAAAGTTTGGGATCGGAAAGGGTAGCGTTCGACATGATTAATTTCTCTTCACAGTTTTAAGGTTTTCTAACTTCGCAAAAGTTGCGCGTTATATTTTAGTTTCTTTAGGGTGCATTACCTGTCCCTTCAAGCTCATCATCAATCAATAAACGGATGTTTTAAGACAATGGTTTCATCCCGATCAGCGCCTGTTGATATTATTTCAACAGGCAATCCGAGTAATTCACTAATCCGACTAAGATAAGTTTTTGCATTTTTTGGAATTCTAGCCGGGTCAGTCACACCCTCGGATGTTTCACTCCAACCAGGCATCTCTTCATAAACCGGTTCACAGGCAGCCATATTCTCAGCTCCATATGGGGGCAAATCAACTATCTCGCTCTTATAACGGTAACCCGTGCAGATTTTTACCGTATCAAGACCATCCATGACATCAAGTTTGGTTATACATAGTGCGGTGATTCCGCATACCTGTGTGGCCCGACGCAATGCAACAATATCCAGCCAACCGCAACGTCGGGGCCGTCCAGTGGTTGCTCCAAATTCATGGCCTTTTTCTCCAAGTCGGGCTCCGACGTCATCCAATAACTCCGTAGGAAACGGTCCTGACCCAACCCGTGTGGTATAGGCTTTAACAATGCCAAGAACGTAGTCAATATCAAGGGGCCCTATACCCGTGCCGACCGCAGCCGCTGCAGCGGTTGTATTGGATGAAGTCACATAAGGATAGGTGCCATGGTCAATATCGAGCAACATGCCCTGAGCACCTTCAAACATTACGGATTTTCCCTGAGCACGGAACTGACTAAGTTTCGCCGCAACATCTCCCAGCATCGGCTTGATTTCTTCTGCCTGAGACAAACATTCATCCAGAGTTTTCTGATAATCCACCGTATCTGTCTCAAAATAATGTTCGAGAAAGAAATTATGGTAATCAACAACTTCCTTTAGCTTGCCGGCAAAGGCATCCGGTTCGAGAAGGTCCACAAGACGCAACCCACGTCGCGCAACTTTATCTTCATAACTCGGACCAATGCCCCGACCCGTGGTGCCGATGGCCAGTTTACCCCTGGCCTGTTCACGAGCCACGTCCAAAGCAATATGATAAGGCATAATGATCGGACAACCATAACTAACCGTCAGTCGGTCACGAATACTAATTTGATTTTTTTCAAGCCCCTTAATTTCCTTAAGCAACTGTTCCATGCTGACCACCACACCATTTCCAATGAGGCAATCGACACAATCACGCATTGCCCCAGACGGAATTAAGTGGAGAACGGTTTTAACTCCGTTTATAACAAGAGTATGGCCTGCGTTGTGACCACCCTGAAAGCGGGCAACTGCATCGGCATTCTCAGTCAGCAGATCAACGATTTTTCCTTTACCTTCGTCACCCCACTGGGTGCCAAGAAGCACTACATTTTGGGCCATATAAAAATTATCTCGAAATTTAGTCGCTATCGCACCATAGACAGTAAAACCACGCCCACCACCATGCTACCTAATCCAACATAACGGAGAGTCGACTCAGGCAAGTCTGACATTGTCTGCATAAATCGTCTGAATGCCCCGGGATTAAAAAAAGGAATTAAACCCTCAAGGACTAGATACAGGGCGAATGCAGTGAGCAAATCCTGCCAGTCGATCACGTTGAGTAAAAACCTGAGTGCCGTATTTTAGCTGAAAACTCAGTTTGTTGAAGCCTCAACCCCAGAGGGTTTTTTAAAGTAACGAAAAAATTCGGAACTCGGATCAACAATCAACAGGTCCTGTTTGCTGCCAAAACTTCCTCTGTAGGCATTGAGGCTCTTGTAGAAATTATAGAACTCCTGATCGCGGCCGA
>JAIBDK010000099.1 GCA_024679435.1 Gammaproteobacteria bacterium
CTATTATGCTGAACAATTGGCGCATTGGTTGTCTGAAACTTAGTTTAGTTGGTTTGGGATTCTTTGCCGAAATCGTGATTTGACGCCGACTAATTCGCGTACAATAACGGGTTGTAAATCTGCCGACCAACCGGCATGTCAAACAGACAAACAGGGTCTACTTTCTGGACCAATAAAATGAGTTAATTCTATGAGTAAACATGTGCCCACAGAGATCAATCTCAATCGAAGAACCCGTATACTGACGATTTCCTTTGGTCAGGAAAAGTTTGATCTGAGTTGTGAGTATCTCCGGGTCTTTTCCCCTTCGGCAGAAGTGCAGGGGCATGGACCTGGTCAGGAAGTGTTACAGGTGGGCAAGGAGGGAGTGAATATTGATGCCATTGAGCCTATGGGCAATTATGCGATCAAACCCGTATTCGATGATGGCCACGACAGCGGAATTTTTTCCTGGGATACACTGTATGATCTGGGGAAAAACCAGACCGAAAACTGGCAAAATTATCTCGAGCGAATGGAAGAAGCCGGTAAGAGTAGAAAGCTGAATTCCTGATTCAAGGGTCAACATTCTGTTTAACACGTCGATAAATTCGAGATTAATGTCCAACAATACCAGTAAACAAACTCACTTCGGCTTCAATGACGTGAACGAATCCGACAAGGCCGGCCTGGTTGCAGAGGTTTTCAGTTCTGTTGCTTCAAGTTATGACATTATGAATGATCTGATGTCTTTTGGTGCTCATCGATTATGGAAAAGATTCACTATCTCTCGAAGCGGCCTGCGTCGTGGTGGAGCGGTTCTCGATGTTGCTGGTGGAAGTGGGGACCTCGCCAGAGGGTTTGCCAAACAGGTAGGCGAATCTGGAAGGGTGGTTCTTACCGATATCAATCAGGATATGCTTGATCAGGGTCGCGCCAACATGATCGATGAAGGTTTGATTAAGAATATCGAATACGCTCTTGCCGATGCCGAGCAGTTACAATTTGACGACGAAGAGTTCGATTGTGCCTGTATTTCTTTCGGTTTGCGCAACGTCACCCGCAAGGAAAATGCTCTGAAATCGATGTGCCGGGTGATAAAACCGGGTGGCCGAGTTTTGATTCTTGAGTTCTCCAGTCCCATCATTCCGGGGCTGGATAAGGCTTATGATTTTTATTCTTTTAATGTGATTCCAAAAATTGGCAAGATAGTTGCCAGCGATGAAGACAGCTATCAATATTTGGTAGAGTCAATTCGCAAACATCCTGACCAGGAAAGCCTGAAGAAAATGATGCTTGATGCGGGTTTTGATGAAGTTAAATATCATAACCTGAGTGGTGGCATCGTGGCCCTGCATATTGGTTATAAGTATTAGAATTTGTTTTAGGGTATTTTTCTGCAATGAGTATCATCCATGAGCTTCTAAATCAGGCATCTTCAGCTTTGCTTGAAACAGATCCCGATGGCAAAAAAGAGCTGCAGAAACTATCTGGCAAGGTCATATGTATCGAACTAACGACTCCACCGATAGTGCTATATCTTGAACCGGGAGTGGGTGGTATCCAGATTAGTGAAAATAGCCTGACAGAACCGGATGTTACGTTGACAGGAACATTGTCGGCATTTGTCCGGCTTGGTACTGCGGGCGCCAAAAGCGGTGTGCTCTCCAGTGGTCAGGTTAGTATGCGGGGGGATGTTGACACCGGACAGGCATTCCAGAAGGTATTATCACGGCTGGATATTGACCTGGAAGAATTGCTTTCCGGATATATCGGTGACACCCCTGCACGAAAAGCCGGTAATCTAGTGCGTGAGTTGGGGAAATGGGCCACTGAATCTATAGAGTTGTCTAAAGAGAATTTAGCGGATTATTTGAAAGAGGAAAAAAGAATTTTACCAACGATTGTGGCGGCACAGCGATTTGAATCCAATGTAAATATATTACGTGCTGATGTAGATCGGACAGAGCAGCGCCTCGGGCGGATAAAGAAACGTGTCGAACAATATCGCGATGCCAATGTCGAGGAAACCGAGTAACAGAATATGGGTCGTAATTTATTCCATCTGCTACGGATTGCCCGGGTTTTTACTCGGCACGGACTTGACGAATTTGTTACGGCAATCCATCTATTCCGCCCCTATACGTTTTTACTTAAACTTATTCCGGGTAAAAAAAACCGGAGCATTGCCCGCGGCGATCGCTTGCGAATGGCTCTGGAAGAACTGGGGCCTGTTTTCATTAAGTTTGGACAGGTGCTGTCTACCCGCCCTGATTTGTTACCCGAGGACATTGCCCGATCTTTGACCAAGCTCCAGGATCAGGTGCCGCCATTTCCCGGAAGTGAGGCGGTGACAATTATCGAAAAGGCTTATGGTGAAGACCTTGATGTCCACTTTCGAAAATTTGAAACGGAATCTACGGCATCTGCTTCAGTGGCTCAGGTTCACTATGCGGAACTGCATAATGGAACTCAAGTCATCGTTAAGGTTTTACGCCCCGGTATTGAGAGTATTATTGAGCGCGACCTTGAGCTTTTACATACTCTCGCGGATCTGGCCGAACGGCATTGGTCGCAGGGAAAGCGTCTTAAGCCGAAAGAAATCATTGAGGATTATGATCGTACTATCCATGATGAGCTGGATCTGATGCGTGAAGCGGCCAGTGCCAGTCAATTAAGAATCAATTTCGAAAATTCGGATCTGATTTATGTGCCTGAAGTATTTTGGCCCCATACCACCCGGAATGTGATGGTTATGGAAAGAATTTATGGTATCCCAATCCGGGATATTGATCGAATTAAGGCTGCGGGCATTGACATGAAAAAACTAGCCCATGATGGGGTCGAGATTTTTTTCACTCAGGCTTTTCGAGATGGTTTTTTTCATGCAGACATGCACCCAGGTAATATTTTTGTGTCTGAAACGGGGCAATACCGGGCGGTAGATTTCGGAATTATGGGGACTCTGGGAACTGCGGATAAAAGATATTTGGCGGAAAATCTGCTGGCCTTTTTTAATCGCGATTATCATCGGGTTGCTGATGCCCATATTCGGGCAGGGTGGGTGCCGCCGAGTACCAATGCGGAGCAGTTTGAAGCGGCAATTCGAACCGTTTGTGAGCCGATCTTTTCCCGACCGTTAAGTGAAATATCTTTTGGGTCATTTCTGGTCGATTTGTTTCGAGTGGCCCGAGTTTTTGAAATGCCCGTGCAGCCGCAATTGGTCCTGCTGCAGAAGACGATACTCAATATTGAAGGTCTTGGCAGACAACTTTACCCAGACCTGGATTTATGGGAAACGGCTAAACCTTTTCTTGAAAAGTGGATGAATGAGCAGATTGGACCCAAGGCCGCAATAAAAACGATTCGCAGGGAATTACCCAATCTGTTTACTCTGGCGCCAGAATTACCCGGGTTGGCCCATCAGCTAATGTATAAATTAAAAAATGATGAGTTAACTGTGCATACGCGTGATCGTGAGGTGCAAGCACTCAGAACTCAAAATCAGATCGAGCATAAAAGAACAACACGACTTGTTTTGGGTTTTGGTTTTGGCCTTGGAGCTTTGATGTTTTTGCCGGATAGAAGTGATCTTTCATCCATTTTGATGCCGGGTATAATTATGGCTTGTGCAAGCTTGCTGAGTTTTATTATGGCATTTCGATGTCGGATTTGATCAGATTAGTTGTTAGGATGTGTATGGTAAAAGTTGTAAGTTTAATTTTTTTGAAAATGAAGAGGTAATAAATGGCAACGCACCCTTTCCAGTGGGAAGACCCCTTTGAACTGGACTCGCAGCTGAAAGAGGAAGAACGAATGGTGCGCGACAGCGTTCATGATTTTTGCACGGACACGTTGATGCCGGGCATCGTTGCAGCAAACCGAAACGAAATTTTTGATCCACAATTGATGACGAAATTTGGTGAGCTCGGTATGCTGGGTAGCACTATTCCGCAAGAATATGGTGGGGCCGGATTAAATTATGTTTCTTATGGTTTGATAGCCCGGGAGATTGAGCGGGTGGATAGCGGGTATCGCTCTGCCATGAGTGTGCAGTCTTCTTTGGTGATGCATCCAATATTTTCTTATGGCAGCGAACATCAAAAGCACAAATTTCTGCCCGGTCTTGCCAAAGGCGAATTGATCGGTTGTTTTGGTTTAACCGAACCGGATCATGGCTCTGATCCTGGAAGTATGAAAACCCGGGCCAATGCTGTGGATGGTGGTTTTAAGCTAAACGGGGCGAAAATGTGGATCAGTAACGCTCCAGTGGCTGATATTGGTGTTGTCTTGGCAAAGCTTGATGGTGTGATCCGAGGTTTCATTATCGAACGTGGAATGGAAGGACTCAGCACCCCTAAAATTGAGGGTAAGATGAGTTTGCGTGCTTCGACTACGGGTGAAATTGTTATGAAAGATGTGTTTGTCCCCAAAGAAAACATCCTGCCCGGAGTCGAAGGCTTGAAAGGACCGTTCGGATGCCTTAACAAGGCGCGCTATGGTATTGCGTGGGGGGTAATGGGTGCGGCGGAGTTTTGCTGGCACGCAGCCCGAACCTACACCCTGGATCGTTCACAGTTCGGACGGCCTTTGGCCCAGAATCAGTTGGTTCAGAAAAAGCTGGCCGACATGCAAACTGAAATAACCCTTGGTTTACAGGCCGCACTTCGGGTCGGTCGATTGATGGATGAAAATCGTTGCGCTGTTGAGAATGTTTCCATGATAAAGCGGAATAACTGCGGCAAGGCGCTGGATATAGCCCGAATGTCCCGTGATATGCATGGTGGTAATGGTGTGTCTGATGAGTATCATGTAATTCGCCATATGTGTAATCTGGAATCGGTGAATACTTATGAAGGAACGCATGATATTCATGCATTGATTCTCGGACGGGCGCAGACTGGATTGCAGGCATTTTTCTAGGTTGGCGCCGGGTAGTCAGTTTCAGAGAGTTATAAATTTGAGCGATAATGAACATGTGATTTATTTTGCCTATGGTTCAAACCTGTTATTTGCTCGCCTACATGCACGGACGCCTTCTATTCTAAATCTCGGCATCGGAAAATTACATAATCACCGTCTGAGTTTTACCAAGCCCGGAGGCGATGGCTCTGGAAAATGCGGTATCGAAAGGGTGGATGAAGCTCACCATGTGCTTGGGGTTCTGTATCAGATGCATGTAGAAGAAAAACCGATCCTGGATGAAATCGAAGGGGTCGGTCATGGTTATTACGATCATCCTATTGAAGTCCATGCGGAGTCTGGGACGTTTGATGCCTTCACCTATTATCCAACCCGACTGGATTGTGAGTATCTGCCGTTTGACTGGTACAAGCGGTTTGTATTAACTGGTGCAATAGAAAATAATTTTCCGTCTGAATACACAAAGATGATTGAAGCGGTGGACGCCATCGTTGATCCAGACCACGAAAGGCGTACGCTGAATTTAATGGTGGGAAACCAGGAGTTATAGAAAAGTGAAGGAAACATTGCAGCCCGGCATAGGTTTCGAGCACTCATTTACCCTGACAGAAGCAAAAATGGTTCCCGCGCTATATCCGGAAGCCCCTGAGTTTTTGGAGATGCCAGAGGTCTTTGCCACTGGCTTTATGGTGGGTTTTCTGGAGTGGGCCTGTCTTAAATCAGTCATCCCACACCTTGATTGGCCCAACGAACAAACTGTCGGTACCCACGTAAATGTCAGCCATCTGGCTGCCAGCCCAAGTGGGTTAACGGTAACCGCAAAAGTGAAATTGGTGGGAGTAGACGGCAGACGGTTGAAATTTAAAGTTGAAGGTGATGATGGTGTCGAGATAATTTCCAGAGGAACCCATGAGCGTTTTATAATTGACAAGGCTAAGTTCGACGCGTCCATAGATAAAAAAAGAATTAAGGACTAACGCGGCAAGGTGATCGCAATGCTACCCTTTACTTGTCATCCTGAGGGTAAGCAGAAGGCGCCATGTTGAGGGATTCCGCACTAAAGTCGGTATGGCATGGTGGGTTGGGCGGGATAGTAATTTAAACGTTTTGTTAGATACTCGGAGCTAAAAAATTAACCGGGTATGCCATGAGCAGGTGGAAAATAACCGTGAAAACGTATAAGTTCACCGTGGTTTGAATCGCATTTTAGTGAATTTAAATTCTTTATTATTAACGGCACAATTTTTTGGGAGCTATTGCGTGAATAAACGATTTATCCGGGGATTTGTCTTGATGTCAATCTGGCTTTCGCCAGGGTTCTCTGCCGTACTTTTCGCTGATGGAAATAGCGGCAGTAGTGGTTCTTCGGCTGGATATGCACAATCACTTCCCCCCAGTATTCCCGCGTTGGTTGATGAGCAGCAATATAATGAAGCAATTGATGCGTTAAATACATTTATCAGCGAAGAAAGTCGTAATGCGGATGCCTGGAATTTGCTGGGTTATAGTCTCAGAAAGGTCGAATTGTACGATGATTCCCTAAAAGCATATAAAAAGGCGCTTAAGCTGGATCGAAAACATCTCGGCGCAAGAGAATATATCGGTGAACTGTACCTGACTTTGGGTAAGCCGAGGAAAGCTCGAAAACAACTGAAAAAACTTAATAAATATTGTGGAAATTGCGAGCAATATATTAATTTGTTAGAAGCTATTAAAAAGTATGAGGAGAACTCCTGATCCCGATACGAAACAGATTTTCGTAATTGTTATACCTCTACGTGACGGATTCAGAGGGGTCGACACCCATCGATCATCCTATGAATCGGGTCAACCCGGTTTCAGTGAAAGCTGAAAACTAATTTTTTACCAACGAAAGATTGTGCGATGACTAAAGCAAAGACCAAAGCAAAGACCAAAAAAAACAAGAGTGAGCCCTGGAACAAAGGTTGCAAGGTGGGCAAACGAGACCCATTCAAACTCGGAGAAGTGAAGCGTATTCGGAAAATGCTGACCAAACGCGGCACCACGGGAATCAGAGACCTTGCGCTGTTTAATACGGCTCTGGATACTATGCTACGCAGCCCGGATTTGTTGGGTTTAAAAGTTAAGGATGTCCGGAAGCGTAACCGGATTATGCGAGATACCATTGATATCATGATAAGGGGACGAGTTATGCAATGTACATTATCCGAGTCCACTAAAGACGCGCTGGAGCGATGGATTGATTATGACAGTAAAAAACCCAACGAATATTTGTTTACCGGACGAGTTCGCGGCAGAACGCTACCTGTTAGGCCGCGCACACTAAATCGTCAGATTAAGAGCTGGGCAGAAGCTATTGGCCTTAAAGACGGATCCTATGGAATAGAAACGCTACGCCGGACCCGTGCGCTCCATATCCTCAAACATACTGGAAATATGGAAGCGGTCCGAGTCCTTCTTGGGCTTGCTAACATAGGTACGGCAGCAAGATATCTATATGACACCAATCCTGTGGATGCGATTGGGATTAGTCGTGTGTACGAAATTTAGATCGCTTAAGTGTTTAGCGCCATGATTGTTTTCCGGATGTGGAAAACTGGCCAGTTAAACCTGGGTATTCAGAGGGTGAATATCGGGTGAACCTATGAAAGTTATCAAAATTTCCCTTTGGGTAGTGATGGTCTTGGTTGTGATACTGGTGGGCGGTGTTCTGGCTATTACCACTCTGGTCGATCCAAATGATTACAAACCCCAGATTACCCGGATTATTGCTGAAAAAACCGGGCGGCAGCTGGAGCTTGTTGGTGACCTTGAGCTGACTTTTTTCCCCTGGCTAGGCGTTAAAACCGGTGCCTTTCGTCTGTCCAACGCGCCGGGTTTTGGTGATCAGCCTATGCTGGAGGTAGGGGGTGCCACGGCTTCGGTTAAACTTGTTCCATTGTTATCCAGGCAGGTGGAAATCGACACTATTGTTCTGGATGCCC
>JAIBDK010000324.1 GCA_024679435.1 Gammaproteobacteria bacterium
GGTCGTTGTTTAAATCGACCCGGGCTGCCGACACATACAGCCTCGTCAAGTTCTCCATCATCATTGAAATAAGTTGTTAGCTCGTCACAGGTCATGCGAATCGTTCCCTGGACAAAAACCACGTTACCTCGATAAATCCGCACCCCGGTGCTGAAATCCATTTCCATATCGTCCGCATCGAGAGTAGCGGGTTGCTCGGAATCACTGTCCAGCGCATAAACAGACTGACAAAAAATTGCCATCCACATTGAAAATAACAGTCTGTGTAACATATTTAACTACCCTCTTTTCTTTTTCAGATAAATAATCATTTTTTCGGAACTGGCCGCTGCACCGACGCTACTGGCCTGACTCTGAATCACCCGCACATTCCCCGTCAGCAACACCGTAGAGCGATTATCATATAACCAGCCCGAATCAGCGTAAATGTGACGCGGAGTACCTGACAAATCATATTGGATTATGTGCGGATTATCCAGCAAGGCGCGATCTCCCACAGGAAAATGAACCAGCCGATCGGCAATGAGCTCGTATGATTTTCCAATAGTGTCGCGCCCCACCGCCTGAAAATTCTCTGAATAATAATCTGGATCATTTTTCTCAAGTTCTGTGATTTCCGGCTCCACAGGTTCAAGAAGGCCAAATTGCAACCAGATGGACAGAGACAGAAGCGCCAAAAACAATCCGGCAACACCATAATTTTCCTTGTGATTCATAGCCCTACTCTAAATCACTCCGACTCGCAGCAGATCGTGGGTATTAAGAGCACCGATAACCCGGTCGCTATCATCCACCACAAAAAGTCCGTTTATTGCGTGAGGTCCGTGTTGGGCGAAGTCACGCATAATTTTCACAATTTGTTCGGCCAGCATGTCAGCCTGAATGGTAAACGGATTTTTGGTCATCAAATCGCGTGCCTCACTGTTATAAACATCCACTCTGCTTTCCAGAGCACGCCGAAGATCCCCGTCCGTAAACATACCAAGCAAATGATGATTTTTATCAACCACCGCCACCATTCCCAAGGATTTCGAAGACATTTCAAGGAGCAGCTCGCTCATCGATGCATCCTCATAAACCACAGGAAGGGTATCACCACTGTGCATCAAATCACTTGCGAACAGGAGCAGGCGCTTTCCAAGGACGCCACCTGGATGTGTTCGGGCAAAATCCTCCGCAGAAAAACCACGCATTTTCTGAACCGATACCGCCAGAGCGTCTCCCATCACCAAAGTAGCTGTCGTGCTGGCGGTTGGTGCCAAATTATGAGGGCATGCCTCCTTTGACACGCTGATATTCAGGCAAGCCCCAGACTGTTTTGCTAGAGTTGAATCAGATTTGCCCGTCATGGCAATCATTTTGACTCCCAGTCTTTTGACAATAGGGATTATAGATATTACTTCTGTGGTTTCACCGGAATTTGAAATAGCGATGACAAGATCATCCATGGTAATCATCCCCATATCACCATGGCTGGCTTCTCCAGGATGAAGAAAAAAAGCCGGGGTACCAGTGCTGGCAAGAGTCGAGGCTATTTTTCCACCAATATGGCCGGATTTTCCCATTCCAATTACCACCACCCTGCCTGTGCAATCAAGCACCATATCGCAGGCTCTTTCAAAGTTGCCATCAAGATTACTCAATAATCCTTTCACCGCCTCGGCTTCGATATCAATTACCGTTCGGGCATGGGACAGAGATGGAGGTTCAGTAGTCAAAATGTTCTGAAATGATAGTTTTTTTCGAGCTTCGGAGTATATCAAACAGACCCCGATTATTTACGCCTGGATTCATTTCAATTTGTTAATAAAGCCTGAAATTTTAGAATCTGATTGTCACAATGTTTACGGGTCACCCTGGACACGGCATTTGCTTCGCAATAAATTTTTTCCGTCTGCTATAGTTGAATCTGTCGGCCGAATTCAGTCGAATGCGTTCACGGGATTATGAAATTGACAGAAAAACTGGTCGATCCGATTAATTCAGGATATGCTTCCTGCCCAATTAAAATCGAATTACACTAATCTGACCAGAATACGATGCCAAATCTACCCGAAATTAATGACAGGACAAGAACAGAAATCGAAGCCGCCGCTTTTAGAAAAATGCTTGAGCATTTCCAAAAATATCCAGAAGTACAGAATATTGATCTGATGAATTTAGGTTATTTCTGCCGGAACTGTTTTAGTAAATGGTATATGGGCGCAGCCAGTGATCAAGGTATAGAACTGGATACCGATCAGGCAAGGGAAATTATATACGGCATGCCCTTTGTCGAATACAAGGCAAAATATCAGGAAAAAGCAAGTGAAGATCAGCTGAAAAAATTTGAATCCAGCAAAACCAAAGCCACCGAGTAATAAATCTTCTGGTTCAAAGCTGAACCAATACCCGATCCAGAAAGCCGCTATGTTCTGCGAGAAACGGAGTGAACAGTTTCGACCAGAGCCTGAACATTTTCTGGGTCGATACCGGGGTGAATACCATGACCAAGATTAAAGATATGGCCATCATGGTTTCCGAACTCTTCGATAATTCTCGTCGCTTCCGCCTGAACCCTGGAAGCCGAAGCATATAAAACCGTAGGATCCATATTACCTTGCAGGGCAACCCGGTTACCAATTCGATTGCGAGCACTATCCATAGTTATTGTCCAGTCCAGCCCCACCGCATCACAACCACTATCTGCTATCTGCTCCAACCAGCCAGCGCCTCCCTTGGTGAACAGCGTTACCGGCGTCGCCCGGGTGTCCGGATCTGATTTGAGTGCGCTGACTATATCAGTCATATATTTAAGGGAAAAATCCATGTAAGCCGGCGTAGACAATGTTCCGCCCCAGGTATCAAACACCATAACCGCCTGGGCACCAGCAAATATCTGAGCTTTGAGATAGTCGATCACCGCCTTTGTGATTTTTACCAGAAGCCGATGCGCCGTTTCTGGATCATTATGAACCAGACCTTTCACAAACTGAAACTCTTTGCTGCCGCCACCCTCGACCATATAGGTTGCCAACGTCCAGGGACTACCGGTAAATCCGATAAGCGGAACCTTTCCATCGAGTTCTTTTCGGGTAATCCGAATGGCATCCATCACATATCCTAACTGTGAATCAACATCAATCTCAGGAAGATTTACAATATCCTTTTTGGTGCGGAGTGGCGTGTCAAATCTCGGGCCAATGCCTTCGTTCAAAGTTAAACCCAACCCCATGGCGTCCGGGATTGTCAAAATATCAGAAAATATAATCGCAGCATCAAGATCAAAGCGCCGCAATGGCTGCAACGTCACTTCGCAGGCAAGCTCAGGCGTTTTACATAGCGTTAGAAAATCGCCTGCCTTCTGACGAGTCGCACGATATTCGGGCAAATAACGCCCGGCCTGACGCATGATCCAGACCGGCGTGCAGTCAACGGGCTCACGCCGCAGGGCTTTAAGGAATCTGTCTTGCATTAGAGAATAAACCGAGTTTTCATTTGGACCGATAGCTCGCTAGCCTAAACTAAAATAAAAATTGAGGGGGTTCGCTCCGGATTCTATAGAAAACCAGATAATTTTACGAGCAGGCCTAAATGTCTGGTTGCGCATTTCAGACCACTTGCTGGA
>JAIBDK010000354.1 GCA_024679435.1 Gammaproteobacteria bacterium
AACACATTAAAATTCTGTATTTAATATGTTCGTGCACTCCAACTCTTTTAGCCCTATCGTCCAAAAAGGACTTTTGGAGCGCTCCCTGTTATTTTCCGAGCTCTCAAACATCGCTTATATGAAGGAAAACCAGGCCAATCACTGGGCAGGTATAATCGGATTTCATGATCTGAGATTTATCAACCGTGATGGCTCGCAGGCATACATTTTTGAAAATCAATATGATTGCGTCATAGCCTGCCGCGGAACTGAACCTAACGAATGGAACGATCTCAAAGCAGATATCGATGCGGTCTCAGTCGTGGCCGAAACCATTGGACGAGTGCACCGTGGGTTCAAAAAAGAAGTTGACGATCTGTGGCCTGTTCTTGAAAACAAGTTGATCTCTAATACAAAAACCCTATGGTTTTGTGGCCATTCACTGGGCGGAGCAATGGCGGCTATTTGCGCGGGACGCTGTTATCTGGCGCATATCCCCTCGGTACCTACAGGACTATTTACTTACGGTAGCCCCAGAGTGGGAAACACCCGATACGTCAATCATGTGAAGCTGGAATATTTCAGATGGGTGAATAACAATGATATTGTTACCCGGGTTCCACCCGCCTGGATGAACTATCGCCATACCGGCCAGGAAATGTACGTTAATGCCTACGGTCGCGTTCGAGAAATGACCGGCTGGCAACGAACCAAAGATCGCTGGCGAGGGTTCTGGATGGGAATTAAAAATGGAGAAATCGATAATTTTTCAGATCATTCCATTGATTTATACATCAAAGCGATCTTCACAGGATTAGAGTACGAAAAATCAGACGCCATGGACAAGAAGAGCTTTCGAGCTTTGAAAAAGGCAATCACCGCACAATCAAACACTGTAAAATGCCAGAATTTATCTGATTCCACTGCTATACCGGGAGAACAGGTTTGAGTCCAGGCCATCTAAATTTTCATTCAATAACCCCACATTTTGGCGCACAAGTCACTGGATTGACCATTGCAGAAGGGGTCGACGAATCGGCATTAAAAATACTGGCACAGGCACTTGTAACACATAAACTGCTAATCATTCGAGATCAGAGTTTGTCCACGGATCAGTATGCAAATTTTGGCAGAATGTGGACTGGTAAAACCCGGGTGGACAGTTTTACTGAAATGCATGTTCCCGGATATGACGATATCAATATTGTTGGTAACGTCGGGGAAATTTTTAAAGATGATGGTTATCGGAATGGAGCCGCTTTCTGGCACACCGACTGCGCAGCTGAAGTCGATCCCAATGCTATCACGATGCTCTATTGCGTCCATGCCCCTGAAAAAGAAGGCGAAACTGTCTTTGCAGATATGGCTGCAGCGTATCAGGAGCTGGATGCACTAACAAAAAGCCAGATCGAAAACCTGGAAGCATGGCATTGCTATGCCGGTGCAAAACCGGTTCTAGGTGGCCGCGAACCCTGGGAATTTGCCCTCACTCCGGTAACAGAAGAGACCAGCGCTAACTTTCCAGACCCCGTCAAACGTCCGGTTGTGCGCAAACACACATTGTCTAACACACCCTGCCTGTACGCTCCCGCTGGATCGGCCTTTGCCATCGAGGGAATGGCTGAAGATGATGCGTTCCAGCTGATGCTGAAATTGAAGCACCATGCTACGTCACCGCAATTTTGTTATCAGCACCGCTATCAACCCGGCGATGTGGTGATGTGGGACAACACCTCAACCCTCCACCTTGCCAAACCAACCAATGCTGCTACCGGTGACCATGATAGACGTCTGATGCACCGAATGAGCCCTTTGGGATTGCCCTCCATTCTAACCAGGCCGGATGAATAATATGCACGTCGTATTCCCGAACCCAGCCAAAAGCCGTACATAAAATGTCTCGATATTTAGCTGAAAAACACACCTATTCAGGAGGTCTCAGGTCGGCAAAAATCACCAGTTTTGCCATCCATAACCCATAACTCACCGGTCGATATATCAAACCACGCACCATGCAGATGCAACTTGCCCCGCTGGTTAAGGACCTGAACACACGGAAACGTTAGCAAGTTTGCGACCGAATTTCGTATCGATATTCTCTCCAACGCAATCTGTCTTTCCGACGCCGTCAGGGAGTGTGTGTGCTGTATCTCCTCGGTCAGAGGCGCAAGCAGACTCATCCACTGACCGATAAAATCGCCCGGGGACAAGGGCTCACTGGCAGGGTCCAGGGCAGCATGTATACCGCCGCAGCGCGCATGCCCCATTACTACGATATGCTTAACTCGGAGCGATTGAACTGCAAACTCCAAAGCCGCAGAGGTAGAATGAAACGCGCCATCCGGTGCGTAGGGAGGCACAAGGTTCGCAACGTTACGAACCACAAATAATTCGCCGGGGCCGCAGTCAAAAACCGTTTCAGGCGCAGCTCTGGAATCACAACACGCTATAACAAGAACTTCTGGTTTCTGACCAGAATCTGCCAGATAATGATATCGATCCCGCTCGGTATCATAACGTCCCGACATGAAGTTTCGATATCCGCTAAGTAGTTGCGGGGGGAAGCCACTCACTTTTCATTCTCCGTTTGAACTCAAGATTGATTATATAACAATCAATAGATGTCTCGATTGTAAGACAGGTTACATCATGGATAAAAACCGGGCTAACAACTCATGAACATTCAGATTGTATGTTACGGTCTAAACCGTTATCAAATATTATCTAACAATTGGTATCGCAGTCGTATATTTGATTTGCTCCATAGCGAAGTTAGAATTTACATCGTTAATATCAATCTTTTCAATCAGGCGTTGATAAAAACGGTCGTAGGCTTTCATATCGCGTACGACAACTCTTAGCAAGTAATCGATTTGCCCACTCATCCTGTAGAATTCAACCACTTCCGGAAAGCCATCTACAATATTAGAAAACTTTTTGAACCAACTGGCATTATGCTGATTGGTTCGAATAGTGACAAATACATCCATACCGCGATCCAGCTTTTCACGGTTCAGCAACGCCACCCTCTTTTCAATCAATCCCTGTTTTTCTAGATTCTGAATTCGTCGCCAGCAAGGTGTTTTACTTAAATTTACCGCTTCCGCAATCTGGGAAGCATTTAAGGTTGCGTCTTTTTGCAAGAGGTCCAATATTTTTATGTCTGTAGAATCCATGTTCCAATAATTGTTGAATATTGATGAAACTGTCCTAATTATAACCGATATTTTTGAATTATTAGAACCATTTTTTCAGAACAATACCGTACACTGTTCGCA
>JAIBDK010000313.1 GCA_024679435.1 Gammaproteobacteria bacterium
GATCGTATCCAAAGGTTTAGCAAGACTTCTGAACGTATTAGTAAAGTCCAGATTACTTCCCTGCATCGCAGTTAACAACTCATCGTATAATTTACCATCTTCGGATTCGTTGCAAATTAGCCCAAGCTTTCGCCTTTTTAAATCAAGGTATTCAGACTCAAAAATTTTTTCATATCTACCCAGCGCATCGGTCGCCTGTTTAACTGCGATGTCCGGGTCGTCACTAATCAGCGGTAGCATAGCCTGAGCAAGGCAACTCAGATTAAAGAGGCCTATTGATGGCTGTCTGTCAAAGGCATATCTACCAGCATGATCGGAGTGATTACACACATGGCCCGGATCATAAGTATCCAAAAATCCAAATGGCCCATAGTCAATGGTAATTCCGTGAATGGACATATTATCCGAGTTCATTACTCCATGACAGAAGCCCACTGACTGCCAACCGGCAATCAGTCTTGCGGTACTTTCAATGATATTTTCGAGCAGACTCAGACTGGGGTTATCTGTTTCAGCCAGGGCAGGAAAATAATTATCGATCACGTATTCACTCAGCGTCTTCAGGTCTTCATACTGATGTCGATAAAAGAAATACTCAAAGGTTCCAAAACGAATATGGCTTGGTGCCACTCTAACCAGCATAGCGCCGGTTTCCGGTGTTTCCCTGAATACGGGCTCATCACTTGCGGACATCGCTAGCGCTTGAGTTGTCGGTATACCCAATCCCATCATTGCCTCACTACACAGGTATTCGCGTATCGTAGACCGCAACACCGCCTTACCGTCTCCCTGTCTTGAATAAAGCGTATGCCCGGAACCTTTGAGCTGGAGATCCCATAACTCATCTTTGCTATTGCGTATTTGAGCAATGGTCAATGCACGCCCGTCACCCAGCCTGGGAACAAAATGACCGAACTGGTGCCCCGCATAGCACTGGGCGAAGGGTTCACTGCCGGGCCATTCTTGTAAACCCGTAAACAGATCAAACAATTCCGGTCGCTGACCTTCATCAGGATCGATCTCCAGTAATCCGGAAACGCGCCTGTTGAAATGCGCCAAACGCTGATTAAGCAACGGTTCGGGTAGGTGCCGGGAAAAAAACTCCGCTGGTAACCGGATATATCGATTATCAAATCGCAAATGATCCAGCTTCAATCCCGTTTTCAGACTCGAACTCGTCGATGTTTTTGGTGTTTGCATATTATTCATAGCCAGAGAACCAGAGCATTATTAATTTTTTAGGGATCAATTTTAATTATCATTTATTTTTTTAATGATAGAAATTAAAGAATACATCGATGGTGGCATTGTAAATGGTTATTCGTTGGATCAAGATTCGCCACCTCAATTATTTACTATTTTAACTTTAAATCCAGGTAATTAGCATGACTCGAGCAGATCAAATCAAGCAACTTGAAAATGACTGGGCAACCAACCCCAGATGGACCAGTGTCAAGCGTGGTTATTCCGCAGAAGATGTTGTCAGACTCCGCGGTTCGATCCAGCCAGAACTTACACTCGCACGAAGAGGTTCTGAAAAATTATGGGATCAAGTCAACGGGTCCTCAAAAAAAGGCTATGTAAACTGTCTTGGTGCTCTTACTGCGGGCCAGGCTGTTCAGCAAGCCAAAGCCGGGATTGAAGCTATTTATCTATCTGGCTGGCAGGTTGCAGCAGACAACAACAGCTCTGAAACCATGTATCCCGATCAATCGTTGTACGCCTATGATTCGGTCCCTGCGGTGATTCGCCGGATCAATAATTCATTCACCCGTGCCGATCAGATCCAATGGTCTAGAGGAGTTGATACAGATTCTGAAGAATTCATCGATTACTTTCTACCTATTGTTGCCGACGCTGAAGCGGGTTTTGGCGGTGTTCTGAATGCTTTTGAGCTGGCTAAGAACATGATCACTAACGGCGCCGCCGGAGTTCACTTCGAAGATCAACTCGCTGCCGTTAAAAAATGCGGCCATATGGGCGGAAAAGTTCTGGTGCCCACCGCAGAAGCGGTGCAGAAACTGATCTCTGCCAGACTGGCTGCGGACGTTCTTGACGTCCCCACCGTTATTCTTGCGAGAACCGACGCAGAAGCGGCAAACCTGATGACGTCTGATTTCGATTCAAGAGATCAGCCTTTCCTTACTGGAGAAAGAACGGCCGAAGGCTTCTATCGCGTTAAAAATGGTCTGGAACAGTCCATTTCAAGAGGGGTTTCATATGCTGAATATGCTGATCTGATTTGGTGCGAAACAGGGACTCCGGATCTCGGCTTCGCCCGTGAGTTCGCCGAAGCTGTTCAGGCCAAACATCCGGGCCAGTTGCTGGCGTACAATTGCTCACCTTCTTTTAACTGGAAGAAGAATCTCAATGATTCTCAAATTGCCAGCTTCCAGGAAGATATCGCAGCAATGGGCTACAAGTACCAGTTCATCACTTTGGCGGGAATTCACAACATGTGGTACAACATGTTCGACCTTGCCTATGAGTACGCTCAGGGCGACGGCATGCGTCACTATGTCAATAAAGTTCAGGAACCTGAATTTGCGGCAGCTGAAAAAGGATATACCTTCGTCGCGCACCAGCAAGAAGTCGGAGCAGGCTACTTTGACGATGTAACCACGACCATCCAGGGCGGTGCGTCCTCGGTGACTTCTCTGTCTGGTTCTACGGAAGAAGATCAGTTCTAAAGTATGCGGTGCGGTGTTCCTGTCCCGGTAGTCAGAAGCTTCAGGGCTTCATCAACTGCTACGGACAGGAGCAACAAATTGTTGTAAGTTATTCAACATGACAAGCGACATAGTTAATCAGATAGCCGAAACCATTCTCCATGGTTTCAATCGCCACTACTCGCGTTTCCAGGAAATCACGCAGGATGCAAAACGGAGATTTGAGGTAGCCGACTGGGAGGGAGAAATTGAAGCGCGCAAGGACCGTATCTACTTCTACGACCAACGAGTCAATGAAACTGTTTCCTATATCAACGATAACCTCAACCTTGAAGACCTCGACAAGTCACTTTGGCAATCGATAAAACGTCAATATATGTGGTTGCTGTATGAGCATAAGCAGCCAGAACTCGCAGAAAGCTTCTACAATTCGGTCTTTTGCAGGCTTTTCGATCGAAGCTACTTCAACAACCGTCATATCTTCGTCAAACCTGGAATGGCGATCGACTTTCTCGATATGGAAGACCCGGCCTATACGAGCTACTATCCAGATGATACTAATCTTAAATCCTGTTTTTCCGATATTCTTATCAGCTTCAATCTGAGCAATTCCTGGCAGGATATCGATCGGGACCTGGAACTGATCGTCGAAAACGTAGAACCTGCACTGAATACCGGCACACGTCCCGCTACCCATCGTCAAATCCAGGTGGTCTCTTCGTTGTTCTTTCGAAACAAGGCCGCCTATATCGTAGGAAGAGCCCTGGTCGGCCATGATCGCCTTCCTTTTGTGATCCCATTACTTCTTTCGGAGAATCTCGAGCTTGTAGTGGATACCATCATTACCGACCCTGATGACATCGCTCTGATTTTCAGTTTCACCCGGGCTTATTTTATGGTTCACACCCGAGTTCCTGCAGGCCTCGTGAGCTTCCTCCAAAAAATCCTGCCGACCCGGTCAAGAGCAGACATCTACACCTCGGTCGGCTTTCAGAA
>JAIBDK010000051.1 GCA_024679435.1 Gammaproteobacteria bacterium
AAGTTTTGGGTCGACCTCATCCAGACTATCCAGCAGCTTTTTCTGCTTTGGTTCAGAATAATAGCTGATCTCCTGAAACTTAACCGGCGGGTATTGGAGGTGTGGCCATTTGGGCTCTTCCATTTGCAACCATTTCCGATAGGCTCCCAGTCGCCATTCGAGCAAAAATTCGGGCTCATTTTTTTTTGATGATATCACCCGAATGACATCTTCGTTGAGTCCCGGTGGCAAAGTATCGGAGTCTATATCGGTGACAAACCCTTCCTTATATTCCCTTTGCAATTGAGAATTGAGATCTTTCTCGGTATTCGACATTTACTGGTATTGCTCTTTGATTAAGTTAATTTCAGGAATCTGCCAACATTGGCACATCAACAAAGCGTTGATCAGATTCCGGCTCGCAGTGGCCAATTCCGCTTTCGCGCATTAGCTGACCAAGATGAATGCCGGATAAAAAGGAATATAATTGCTCGCTGAGTTCACTCCACAACCCGTGGGTCAGACAACGTTTTCCTTCTCGGCAGTTTTGCATCCCCTCACATTCAGTAATATCCAGCGGCTCATCCACCGCAACTACAATATCAGCAATACTGATCTGATCAACATCCTTGGCCAGAACATAACCACCACCGGGCCCACGGGTGCCTTCTACTAAATTGGATTTCTTCATCTTCGAAAACAACTGTTCAAGATAAGATAATGAAATTCCTTGATTATCTGATATACTTTTAAGCGTTACTGGACCTTGGGTCTGATTAATTGACAGATCAATCATCGCCGTGACGGCGTATCTACCTTTGGTGGTCAGGCGCATAGAGCTAATGTGGGGTCAGTGATAGCTTGTTGAAGTAAAGGCTTCAAAAAAATTTAAATATTCGATTAAAATGCAGCGAAATAGATTCTATAGTCAGTCTGATTTCATCAGGATCACGTTTCACCCTTTTGCGGGTGAGTTACCGGACTTCTGATCAGACAAAAAGCAGAATTTACTTCACACAACCGTTTCAAAAAGGGGGATTTGATGACAGTAATAATAACCTAGTATTTTAGTTGGTTTAATTATCCATTGCAACAAAAATACGGGTCGTATCGGGTATTTCAAGCACCCATTTACTGTCCGCTGAAAAATTATGATTGATACTCAAGCACAACAGGATAATGTAAGCCTGCCCGGATTTGCACGAAAAATGGTTGCCAAGGGCTTATTGAACGAAGCCAACGCAAGGGAGGTTATGACAAATGCAATACGCGAAAATCGCTCGTTCTACCTCCAGTCCATAGAACAAAACAGCGTCCAGGCCGTTGCTGCTACCTGTCTGGCTTCAGAAGAATTCGGCATCCCAGTTTTGGATATCGATTCGATTAATACCGAGTCCGCCCCTTTGCAGCACGTGTCAGAAAGTATCATGGAAAAATACCATGTGATGCCGCTTTACATCAGAGGACAACGGCTATATCTCGGCATCGGGGATCCTGGAAATACCGTGGCTATGGACGAAATTAAGTTCAGCACCGGACTCAAGGTTATCCCCATACTTGTTGACCCAAGGAAACTGGCCCGCCTGCTTGATGACATCATAGAGCCGGATTCTAATACCTCACTAGCTGACATTGTTGAAGAAGGTAATCTGGGTGATATAGATCTGACCACGGAAGTTGACGAACTCACTGGCGCCGAAGAAGAACTCAGCCTTCAAATAGATACCCCCATCGTCCGATTTGTAAACAAGATACTGCAGGATGCAATTCGAAAGTCGGCGTCGGATATCCATATCGAACCTTATGAGCGTTTAACCCGAATTCGATTCCGAATTGACGGGGTACTTCATGATGCGATAAATCCGCCCATGGGGCTGGCTCATAAAATTGTGGCTCGACTCAAAATTCTCTCGCAGCTGGATATTGCCGAGCGCCGCCTTCCTCAGGATGGTCGAATGAAACTCGCGTTTTCCAGAAACCGAACAATCGATTTCCGAGTCAGCACCATACCCACCCTTTTCGGTGAGAAAATGGTAATCCGGGTGCTGGACACCGGCTCGGCCAACCTCCGTATCGATACAATCGGGATGACCGAGAAACAGCTCACAGCCTATCGGGTCGCCGCACTTCAACCCCATGGCATGATTCTGGTTACCGGTCCGACTGGAAGCGGAAAAACGGTAAGCCTGTATTCCGCGCTGAACGTTCTCAATACCACCGAACGAAATATTTCCAGCGTAGAGGACCCGGTAGAAATCTATGTCAGCGGAATCAATCAGGTTTCCATCAATCTGAAAGCCGGGTTAACTTTTGCTACTGCACTCCGCGCATTTTTACGACAAGATCCCGACGTTATTATGGTTGGAGAAATTCGTGACCTGGAAACCGCAGAAATCTCTATCAAGGCTGCACAGACCGGGCATATGGTCCTGTCAACCTTGCACACCAACGATGCGCCCAGCTCGCTGACTCGACTGGCCAATATGGGGGTTGCTCCTTTCAATATCGCCTCATCAATCAGTGTTGTGATCGCCCAACGACTGGTTCGCTGCCTGTGTGATTCATGTCGGGAGATAAAAAAGTATCCTGCAGAGGCACTCCTGCAGATCGGATTTAAGGAAGAGGAGCTAGATACTCTGGAGATCTATGAAGCCATAGGATGCAGCGGATGCACCGGAGGTTTCCGGGGTCGAACTGGAATTTTTGAAGTCATGCCTATGACAAGCGCCTTGTCAGATATTGTTATGGCCGCAGGCTCAACAGTGGAAATAGAACGACAGGCAAGAATAGAAGGGATAAACAGTATGCGCCAGTCAGGACTGTTAAAAGTAAAACAGGGGATCACAACCCTTGAAGAAGTTGAACGGGTAACAACGGGGTAAACGATGGCAAAGACCAAAGACAAAAACAGGCCGCTGACCTTTAACTGGAAGGGTATCGATAAGGGAAACAGAAAGGCGTCAGGGGAAATTGAAGCGGCAAGTCTTCAGATAGCTAAATTACTGCTAAGGCGCCAGGGAGTCCGTGTCAAAAAAATCAGAAAACAAAGCAAACCACTTTTCAGCTTTGGCAATACAGTAAAAGTAAAAGATATCGTATTTTTTACCCGACAGCTCGCGACCATGATGGAAGCCGGCATCCCAATTGCCTCCTCATTGCGTGGCATCAGTATCGGTCATGAAAATGATGGCGTGAAAAAGTTACTGAGTAGCATTCGTGAAGACGTGGAAGCGGGCACCAATCTGAGCACAACGCTCGCTAAGCATCCGGCCTACTTTAACAGACTGTATACCAGTCTGGTTAAAGTCGGTGAGGAGTCCGGTACGCTTGATACTTTGATGAACAAAATCGCGTCTTATCTCGAAAAAATTGAGGCCATTAAGGGAAAAATTCGCTCGGCCCTGTTTTATCCGGCACTGGTTATAATTGTCATGTTAGTCATTGTTTCAATTCTTTTGATTGTGGTTATTCCGGAATTCGAGTCTCTTTTTTCAGACTATGGATCAGATTTACCTTCACTCACTCAATGGGTTGTGAATGTGTCGCATACCTTTCAACAGTACTGGTTTTATTTTCTGATTGGTGCAATGGTTATCAGCGTAGCAACCACCTTTGCTTATAAGCGATCCCCGAAAATGCAGCACGGCCTTGATCGATTGATGTTACGCGTGCCGGTATTCGGCCCGATAATACGTAAAGCTATTATTGCCCGGGTCTCGCGCACGCTTGCCACTATGTTTGGTGCGGGTATTCCACTGGTAGATTCCCTTGAAACCGTCGCCAGGGCAGCCGGAAATCGGGTATACACCCGAGGATTGCTCGAAGTTCGGCGAGATGTTTCAACCGGACGTAATCTCGAAGGGTCTATGAGGGATACTGAATTGTTTCCCGGAATGATGCTTCAGATGGTGGCCACAGGTGAGGAAGCCGGTGAACTGGAACGAATGCTGGATAAGGTCGCTGAGTTTTTTGAACAGGAAGTCGACAATGCGATTGCGATTATTAGCAGTCTGGTTGAACCATTTCTGATTATTGTTCTTGGCATCATTGTAGGAACCATTGTGATAGCTATGTACCTCCCGATCTTCAAACTGGGTGCTGTATTCTAGAAAAAAGGACGGCCCGCTCTTTAATCTTTTTAATCCGTCATGGTGCAGGCAATGTCAGAAATCCTGATCCTGTTAGAGCAGAATACCGCCGTTTTTATAGTCGTTCTGTTTATAATGGGAGCCTGCAACGGAAGCTTCCTCAATGTTGTCATTATCAGACTTCCCGATATCCTGTTCTGGCAATGGCGCGCCCAATGTAAAGATATTCTTGGGTCGTCAAAACAATCTGATTTTGCTGCTCCCGAAAATCCTGCCTCTGAGAACCCTGAACCGCCTCCACCGGGGCTGATGTACCCACGTTCACGGTGTCCAAAATGCAATAACCAGCTAACCCTGTCTCAAAATATTCCTATAGTTGGGTATCTACTTCTAGGCGGAAAATGCGGTTTTTGCAGCCAAGCTATCTCCTTGCGCTATCCAATAGTAGAGCTATGCACCGCATTACTATGGATACAACTCGGATTACATTTTGGCCCCACATTTGAACTCATCCTTGGCCTGATACTGATCTCGAGTCTAGTAACACTTACAGTTATTGATCTTGACCATCACATTCTGCCTGATGTTATTGTTATACCGTTACTATGGATAGGTCTGATAGCTAACAGTTTCGGCATATTCACCAATCTGGAATCAGCTGTATTTGGCGCAGTATCGGGTTATATGATTCTTTGGGTTATTTATCAGATACACCACCGCCTGACTGGCAAAGAAGGCATGGGATATGGAGACTTCAAATTGCTTGCCTGCATAGGTGCCTGGCTTGGGTGGGAAGTGCTGCCTGCAGTAATGCTACTGGCATCAGTAAGCGGAACTATACTAGCAATCGTCATGATGGTAATCCGAAAACGCGACAAGAATATTCCAATAGCGTTTGGCCCCTACCTGGCCATAGCGGGTTGGGCAACTTTTATCTGGGGAGACAAGATCATCAGCAATTACCTTCAGATATTCCAGCTTTGATGCCCGCTAAGATAGGCCTTACAGGTGGCATCGGAAGCGGAAAATCCACCGTTGCCAGTTTTTTCAGGGCTCTTGGAGTGTGCGTCGTAGACGCGGATCAGATCGCGCACCGTCTAACCCGCAGCGGAACCAGAGAGTTCGACCTTATCGTTGAATACTTCGGACAACAAGTAATCGGCGAAAACGGTGAAATTGATCGGCAGATACTTGGGCAGATAGTATTTTTTGATACCGCAAAACGAAACCACCTCGAATCAATCCTGCACCCCGCCATTAGAAAAAAAATGCTGTCCAAGAGCCAAAAAGCAGACGGCCCCTATGCTGTCATGGAAATTCCACTCCTTATAGAAACGGGGCAGTATCGGGATATGGATCGTGTTCTGGTGATAACCTGTCCCGATAATATTCGACTAAAACGACTTATATCTAATCGCGATATGAATCTTGAAAAAGCGAAAAAAATTCTGAGTATTCAGAAAACCGATGCCCAGCGAATTCTGTTTGCCGATGACATCCTAAACAACAACGCCGGTCTTGATGCTCTTGAATCCAGAGTATTGGAGCTGCATAATCAATATTGTGAGTTATTTAAGTCCTGATCGATGTGTTCAATCAACCCGAATCAGAAAGAATCCCGCCGGGCGCTGATTGTTAATAAGTCCCCTCCAATTCATCAAGAATAGGGTGGACAGCTTCAAGCACATCTAATTTACGAATCATCCGAATTGAATTCCAGGCTATTTCCTGACCTTCTCTGGAGCGTGGAGTTGCTCCGAATTCATCCACAAGATAAACATTCAGCAGCACATTTGCGTGGGAATAGTCATGAGTAATCCGGGTCAGAAACCGACAGGACGTCACCCCAACCCCTAACTCTTCTTCCAATTCTCTCACCAGCGCATCTTCAGACGACTCTCCCGGTTCGATTTTTCCCCCGGGAAATTCCCATTGCCCGGCGCAAGCCTTGCCCTTTGGCCGTTGCTGTATCAGATATTCATCGCCAGGCCGTTTAATAACCCCAACGACAACCTGTAATCTGGATTCAGGATCGATAGTCGGCATTTATCGAGATGTAGCCATGGGTCAGATCACAGGTCCAAACCGTAAACTCTCCGGATCCCACGCCAACGTCTACATCAACAATAATTTCTTGCTGCTTAAGATGTTGGGCCACCAGTTGCTCATCATAGTCTTTAACCACTTCACCATTTTGAGTTATAAGCACACCACCCATTTTAATCTGCAAGCTATCGCGGTCAGCGCACTGCCCTGATTTCCCCACTGCCATAACAACTCTTCCCCAGTTCGCATCCTCTCCAGCAATTGCAGTTTTCACCAATGGAGAATTTGCAATAGCGTTGGCAATTATCCGGGCAGACTTGTCAGACTGTGCACCCGTCACATTTACCTGAATCAGCTTCGATGCACCCTCACCATCCCTGACTACCTGAATAGCCAAATTCAGCATCAAGCCGTTCAGAGCGGCTCGAAAATCCTGAAGCGCCGGCTCATCTATGCATACACATTCGTTATTCTCTGCCTTGCCGGTTGCAAACAACATACAGGTATCACTGGTAGAGGTATCACTATCTACCGTAATGGCATTAAATGACGTATGATTTGCTTCTTCCAGCAACTGCTGTAATAACTTTGACGGTAGTTTTGCATCGGTAAAGCAAAATGCAAGCATAGTGGCCATATCCGGAGCAATCATACCGGAACCCTTGGCTATTCCATTGATGATGACATCCCTGCCACCTATATTTGTTGTAACTGACGCACCTTTGGAGAAGGTGTCAGTTGTCATAATTGCATTAGCGGCTTTACGCCAGTTAGCCGACCCCAGGTTTCTATTCAGACCCGGCACTGCTTCCTCAAATTTCTCCATGGGCAGCAATTCACCTATGACCCCAGTTGACGCCAGAAACACGTCTTTGGGATCACAACCCACAAGCCCGGCAACCAGTTGCTGGCTTCTGGCACAATGTTTATCGCCTGTTTTCCCGGTAAAAGCATTGGCATTTCCCGAATTCACCAATAATGCCCGGGCCACGGGAGTTTTCAAATTGTCACGGCAAACCATCACCGGAGCACTGGCTGTCAATGATTGCGTAAAAACCCCTGAAGCAGTGGTCTGCTCTGAAAATACGACGAGCAGTAGATCATCCCTTCCTGAGTATTTAATCGCGGCAGGCGCAGTAGCCAGAGTAATACCCGCAATATCAGGTAATTCAGGAAAGGTAGCCGGTGCGAGAGGACTTTTAACCATGCTGCTGACTCGATTCTATTTTCGAAAATGACGAACGATACTGCTAAAGTTTTCCATGGCACTGTTTGAACTTTTTACCTGACCCACAGGGACAGGCTTCGTTACGCCCTACTTTCTTGCCTGTTCGAACAAAAGGTCTTTCTGAAACCGCCGACCGCTGGCCCGCATTGGGAGCCCGCGTCTGCTCTTCAGGTGTTTCGACATGAGCATCTTCATGGATATATTCCATTGCCTGCTTATTTTCCTGCTGCTCACGAAGCTTGAGCGCCATCTCACGCATCTCTTCTTCGGATGGCACATGAACCTTGGCAAGAATAGTCGTCACCTCATATTTAACCGACCCAAGTAAAGCAGAAAACATTTCGAAAGCTTCTCTTTTATATTCCTGTTTGGGGTTTTTCTGAGCATATCCTCTCAGCCCGATTCCCTGGCGCAGGTAGTCCATATTTGCCAAATGTTCTTTCCATTGCTCATCCAGAACTTTAAGCATAATTTGTTTTTCAAAATTGCGCATGTTTTCACTGCCGACCCGATCTTCCTTATCCTTAATCATTTCGGTCACAGCTTCCGTAATTTTTTTCCTTAACGAATCTTCATGCAGATCATCATCATCCTCAAGCCACTTGGCAATTTCCAGCTTCAAGCCAAATTCAGCCTGAATATCTTTTTCAAGCTGGCTAACATCCCACTGCTCTTCAAGTGTCTGGGGCGGTATGGACTGACTGATCACATCATTCAGCACTTCTCCCCTGGTATCAGCAACGTATTCTGAAATATCACTGGTTTCCATCAACTCATTACGCTGCTCATAAACAACTTTGCGCTGCTCATTTGCTACGTCATCATACTCAAGCAGTTGTTTTCGCATATCGAAGTTATGCCCCTCAACTTTTTTCTGGGCATTCTCAATGGCACGGGTTACCCAGGGGTGCTCAATAGCCTCACCTTTTTCCATTCCCAGCTTTTCCATCAGGCCGGCTATTTTTTCAGAACCAAAAATCCGCATCAAACTGTCTTCAAGGGACAGGTAGAAGTGGCTGGAACCCGGATCGCCCTGTCGACCACATCGACCTCGCAACTGATTATCCACCCGTCGGGACTCATTTCGCTCCGTGCCCAGAACATGCAGGCCGCCCGCATCCAGGACCAACTGATGTCGCTTTTCCCATTCCAGCCTTACTTCTTCCTTTGCACTCTCATCATCGAGCCTAGACAATTCGAGCTCCAGGTTTCCACCCAGGACAATGTCTGTTCCGCGGCCGGCCATATTAGTCGCAATAGTTACATTTCCCGGCCTTCCAGCTTCGGCTATAATTTCAGCCTCTCTTCCATGATGTTTTGCATTGAGCACCTGATGTGTAATTCCTTTTTTCTTCAGAGTCTCCGATAAATATTCAGAAGATTCTATAGACGCAGTACCGACAAGAACAGGTTGACTGCGTGCGATGCATTCCTCTACCCCTTCGCAGATAGCAGCAAATTTTTCCTCCGTGGTGCGGTAAACTAAATCCGCTGAATCAACTCTGACCATCTCCCGATTGGTTGGCATAATTACGACCTCAAGACCGTAAATTTGCAGAAACTCCGGCGCTTCAGTGTCTGCTGTGCCTGTCATACCGGACAGCTTTTCATACAATCTGAAATAGTTCTGAAAGGTAATTGATGCCAGAGTCTGATTTTCCTGCTGTATGTTGACTCCTTCTTTAGCCTCAATGGCCTGATGCAGTCCCTCTGACCAGCGTCGGCCCGCCATCATTCGCCCGGTAAATTCATCAATAATAACAATGGAGTTATCCCTGACAATGTAATCCACATCCTTGTTAAACAAATTGTGAGCCCGTAGGCCAGCATACAGGTGATGCATCAAACCAATGTTGCTAACATCATATAAACTGCTACCTTCTTCAAGAAGGCCCGCACGTATGAGAAGTTTTTCAGCATTTTCATAACCCGATTCTGTCAGGGATACCTGTCGGGTTTTCTCATCTACTGAAAAATCCCCCGGACCGTCTTCCTCCAGTTGTTTGACAAGCTCCGGCACCATCGCATTTATTTTGGGATACAGCTCGGTGCTCTCTTCCGCTGGGCCAGAGATAATTAACGGTGTTCTCGCTTCATCAATCAGAATTGAATCTACTTCATCGACAATAGCGAATCCAAGGCCTTGCTGAGAGCGGTCTTCTCCGGAAAACGCCATATTATCCCTGAGATAGTCGAAACCGAATTCATTATTTGTACCGTATACAATATCCGAATTATAAGCTTCTCTTTTTTCTTCGCGTTCTTGCCCGGAGTGAATCACGCCTACTTTTAAACCCAGAAAAGCGTAAATCTTGCCCATCCATTCCGCATCCCGGACAGCAAGATAATCATTCACAGTAACGACATGGACCGGCTTGCCACAAACCGCATTTAAATAAGCGGGTAATGTTGCCACCAGGGTTTTACCTTCCCCAGTTTTCATTTCAGCAATTTTCCCCTGGTTGAGAACCATTCCACCAATCATTTGCACATCAAAATGACGGAGGCCCAAAGCCCGGACAGATGCCTCACGCACAACAGCAAACGCCTCTACAAGCAACTGTTCGGGAGTAGAGCCCTGAGAGGATTTTCCCCTGAACTCTTCAGTCTTAGCCGTCAGTTGTTCATCACTTAACGTCTGCAAACCTGATTCCAGCGCATTAATCTCAGACACCGTCTTGTACAAAGACTTTAATTGCCTCTGGTTTCTGTCCCCAAATATTTTCTTTAGTGCTTTTTGCAGCATATAAATAGTACTATTATTGATTGCGGCTGGATTATGCCAGACATTGGACAAATTCCTTACCAAAATTTATATGAAAAAACCCCAACCTATCACCAATATTATCCGGCAATTTCTGCCGGAATTTAAAGATCCGGCTTCAAGTCCCGGGATTCAGCAAAAATTGCATGATTACTGGCACAGCGAAGCCGGTATCATCGCACCGTACACGAGGCCTTTTCTCTACGAATCTGGCAGGTTGGTTATCTTCTGCGACTCTCCAGCCTGGGCAAATCAGGTGCGTCATCAAATCCCGTCCCTTACCCTTCAAGTCCGTGAACAGGGATTCAATGTTTCAGAGATTGTGATTAAAATTGTACCGATCTCAAAACCGACCACATCAAAGGAAGATGCCTATAAAAACACCGTCGCATTATCCTCCAAAAACGCGAAAGCCATCAACAGAGTCGCAGCCGATATAAATCATAAAGGGCTCAAGAAATCTCTGCAAAGGCTGGCTAAAA
>JAIBDK010000343.1 GCA_024679435.1 Gammaproteobacteria bacterium
CCATTGTGCGTTATCTATGCAGACAATATGCTTACGGTTCTTTGTGTCCGGACGATCTCCGCGAGGCAGCTCAGGCAGATCAATGGATGGAATGGTACAAGTCCAGCGTCATGACTAAAATTCACCCGGTTTTCTGGGGACTGATCCGAGTCCCGTTGGAGCAACGTGATTTAACAAAAACAACACAAGGCGCCACGGAAATAGCCAAAGTTCTTGGAGTTCTGGACAATCATCTGGACCAGCGCACCCATGTGCTCGGTGATACATTTACCATGGCTGATATCCCTCTTGGCGCATCCATGTATCGCTACTATAATCTGGATATCGAGCATGGTTCATTTCCAAATATCGAATCCTGGTACGATCGTTTATGTCAACGTCCCGCCTACCAGGATCATGCCATGATTCCATTTGGCAATTCGCTGGATGACTGGATTCGACTGGAAAAGACAACACCTGATAGCACCACCGATTGATCATCGCGAATAGTCGAAAATTATTTGAAGACTCAATGAAACTACCAACCCATAACCGGAGGCCTTAAATGATCCTATATAAAGGGATGGACGCAGAAACCCTTGAAGCAGAATACAATCTGGTTGCCCGTCGTGGGCCGGATTTTCCCGATCTGGTAAACCGTTGGATGGCTCGAAATGAAATCCATAAACAACAGTCCGGTGCTCGAATAGATCTTGCCTATGGAGAAGGAGACCGCGAAAAACTTGACTTTTTTTCAGGCGGCAATCCCCATGGACCCGTTATTATCTATATCCACGGCGGATACTGGCAACGCGGTGACAAAAACATGTACAGTTTTGTCACCGAGGCATTTATCAAGCACGGGGTGTCCGTATCCGTGCTCAATTACAACCTCACCCCGTCTGTAAGAATGGGGCAGATTCCTCCTCAAATTAGAAAAGCCGTCGCCTGGAACTGGCATCATGCAGATGATCTCGGCTTTTCCAGAGAAAAAGTCTATGTCATGGGGCATTCTGCTGGCGGCCATCTCACCGCGATGATGATGGCAACCCACTGGCCTGAATTTGACAGCGCCTTACCCGCTGATCTGGTAAAGGGCGGAATCCCAATCTCCGGCGTATTTGAACTTGAACCTATCGTGCATACATCCTTAAACACCGGACCTCAAATGGACATAGAAGAGGCAGTCCGGGAAAGCCCGACATTTATTCCACCGGTGACAAATGCGCCGCAACTGGTGGTGGCTGGCGGGGGAGAAACATCTGAGTTTTTGCGTCAGTCAGACGACTATGCGAACAAGTTTCGATCGCCTGAACGGGCAATGGAACGCTATGATGTCCCGGAGATGGACCATTTTGACGAACTTGAACGACTTGCTGAAGAGGACAGTGTTTTTTTTGAAAAGTCCATGAAACTCATTCGACAGTAAAATAGCTGATTCACCTTCATTCACCCATCCCAGGTCAATCACAGGTTAAACTTCGCAATTATTTTTCAACATTCCAAGAATGATCCAGAAAGTACTCACTTACGCATACATCTTCCTCGGGATTGCGTCGTTCTGTTATTGGGTATCGGCACTACTCAGCGTTTATCGAATGTTAAAACATAAAAAACCTGAATTATCGCTGTTTAGAGTAGCCGCCAACGGAGTTTTCGTGGAAGAAAACTTTACCGCTGAGGGAAATTACCAAAGAGACAATTTGAAAGCCGCGATGATCAAGTTTTCTATGGTTATGGCAGGGATGGTGCTGGTTGTATTTATTGGTGTTCAAACCCAAAGCTAATCACTAAGTTTTTCACCAGACACTCATCTGAAACTAAAAATACTGTAATCAGTCTGCAACCGTATAAGAGGAAAGTACACCAATGAATGATTCCAAAAGTAAAATGACTGACCGGATCACCCTGACCGGAAACTTGCTTGCAGATGGATTCCACTATCTGGCACTGTTTGCCATTGGCAGCGCGGTGGTCTACTCCGCGGCACTCGAGTTTTTCCATCTCATTATTCAGGGCAAGGCGGGTATTGACGATATTTTGTTGCTGTTTATCTATCTTGAATTGGGGGCAATGGTCGGCATTTACTTCAAGACCAAACGAATGCCAGTTCGTTTCTTGATTTATGTGGCCATTACGGCACTTACCCGAATGCTCGTGGGCTTGATTCAGGCAGATCATGAGCTACTTCAGTCCATGCCGCTGGATAAGTTGCCGGTGCTGCCGCTGTTGTATATATCCGGCGCCATTTTAATATTGGCGCTGGCAACATTGGTTATACGTTACGGATCAAGCCAGTATCCGGGATCAAACCTGGTAGACGGCCCGGTTGATGGGAATGAATAAGACGGATAGTCTGAAACAAATGCGCTAAGCAAGCACCGCTGCCAACGCATCATCCAGATTGCTGTGAATAAATCGGTAGCCGGCATTTTCCAGTTTTTTCGGATAAACCCGAACGCTGGATAACAGCATCGCATCCGCCATCTCACCAAATAGTAATCTGACCATCCAGGCTGGCATCGGCAAAATAGCAGGTCTGTTCAGCACCCGGGCAAGCGATTTTGTGAATTCTCTATTGGTCACCGACGGCTTCGACACCAAATTGACCGGCCCGCTCAGAGATTCCGTCTCAATCACAAACTCAATCATGTTAACCAGTTCATCCAGGCTCACCCAACTCCAGTATTGCTGACCGCTTCCAATAATGCCTCCCAGCCCCATTTTAAAAGGCGTTAGCATTTCTTTAAGCGCACCGCCATCCTTGCCGAGCACAACACCTGTCCGAATGTTTACAGTTCGTATATCGGCATCTCTGGCGGTCAGAGACGCCGCTTCCCAGCGCGCACCAACCCCGGCCAGAAAATCCGAACCATTTTCAGCCGTCTCATCCACCAGTGTCTCCCCGGTATCGCCATAATAGCCAATAGCTGACGCCGAAATAAACAGCGATGGCTTATGCTCAAGCCCAGAAATTGTTCGACTCAGCAAACGGGTTGTCGACACCCTGCTATCAAGTATTTCCTGCTTTTTAGCCTCGGTCCATCGCCCTTTACTAGACTCTCCGGAAAGGTTAATAACCACGTCCAGAGGAACAGAAGGATCGAGATGGATTTTTTCTTCATGGGGTTGCCAGGTGAAGAAAGCACCGGTTGAATTTCTTTTCAGAGGAAATACGTGATGTCCTAAAGATAAAAGTCTTTTAGAAACTGCGGAACCCACGAAGCCGGAAGAACCCGAAATAAGAATATTCATATTAATTTAACGTTTAGTTTTGCGTAGCGAGGATACCGAGTCATTAAATCATAAAACGCTTTCTTCGGCACACTAAATCTCCCAATACAATCCCGTTTCAGAGACAGAAAGGTTTA
>JAIBDK010000407.1 GCA_024679435.1 Gammaproteobacteria bacterium
ATGGGAATGGCGATGGAAATTATTGTCGGACCGATTATCGAAAATCTGCTTCAACAACGCCTGTCTTAAGCCGCATTTTTGTTGAGCAGCGTCAGGCCTTAACAGGGTTTTCTCCAATCAGGGCGAATCCCGATCAGTTATTTTTCTGCAGCCCGTTTCTGCTCGAGCATCGCCCGATACGTCGCCCATTCAAAACCGGGGCCAGGGTCGGTTTTCCTTCCGGGAGAGATATCGCTGTGACCGACAATTCTATCACCACAAATTTCTGGATAGGCTTCTTGAAGACAGCGGGTGAGGTTAACGAGTGCATCGTACTGCCGAAATTCAAACCTGTCTTCATCGCAACCTTCCAGTTCAATTCCAATGCCAAAGTCGTTGACGCTCTCAACACCGTTAAAGATCGATGCCCCGGCATGCCACGCACGACTATGCGTCGGCACAAACTGGGTGATCCGCCCTGCTCGGTCAATTAAGAAATGAGAGGAAACCTGTAAGTCTGCTATTTCCTTAAAATAAGGATGCGCATCACAATCCAGGCAGTTACTGAAAAAATCTTCTATAAAAGAACCGCCATAAGACCGTGGGGGAAGGCTGATAGCATGCACTACCAGCAAGTCGACGTGGGTATTTTCCGGTCGTTGATCAAAATTTGGCGAAGGTACCTGACGGACATTTTCAATAATCCCGGTTTGATTGTTGTGAAACAGTCGTTTCATGTCATGGGCACCGATTTGCTCTCCCAGAGCGCTAGACCGATCTGATGTTTGGTTAACTGTGAGGGTCTGACATCATATTTTGCGTTTAAAACCGCTCCCAGTTCGCTGATTTTTTCTATTACGCCTGATTTTAACTCTAATTCAAGCTCGCAAAGATCCAGCTTCTTGCCATTACCTTCGATGACACCTACATCTGACACACATTCAATTTTGGTCCCATCAATATCCAGATCATAAATAGTCCTTTGCATATCAACAATAACCAGGGTTTCAAGGATTCCGTCATGTCCAGCGATCGCAGTAACACAGTCCTTCAGATCCCCACCCGGCAAATCCCTGATCTCACCAAGCCAGCCATCAATATCACATTCATATTCCTTTCTTATCGAAAGGCCATCAAGAATCACGCCTTTTTCCTTAAACGCAGCCCGAAAAATATCGCCTTCCATTCTCGACCTTAAGTAGCATTCAAGAGCCTGAAAATGCCGCTCCTTCGTATCATGATATCGTGCAAGAAAGCGGCGAGGTGCCGTCGGTATTTGACAAAGGTGTCTGGTTATATCGGTAGATTTAACAATAGATTGCAGCGTCGGTTGGTCGACAGCTGTGAGTTTAAGCTCCTGTTCAAACACGCTCCACCTTGAGTCTGAGTATTGCCCTATCAGTGCGATCATCAACGCTGAACCGATAGCCCTGCTCGGTCATGGATTCTCCCATTTCGGGAATATGGCCAAGCTGAGTCATCACCAGACCACCAATAGTATGCGCCGCTTTCGTATTCAAACTTATTTCCAGTAATTCATTTAATTCAGAGACAGACAAACGAGAATCGACCAAATAGGCATCATCATCCAGTCGTTCAATTTCACGCTTGCGACGAGGCAGATATTCCTCAAAATCATACCCAACATCAATATCACCCACCACCTCTTCAACAATATCTTCCATAGTAATGATTCCTATGGCAGAACCGAATTCATCCACCACGATCGCCATATGATCCTCCCGTTGGCGAAGGATAGGAAGCAACTCATCAATCGTTTGAAACTGCAATACATACTGAGCCGGTCGAACAAATTCTTCGAGCTTTTTGTCCGCAGTTTCACGATTCATCAAATCCCAGGTCGTCAGCGTTGCGATACCAATAATGTTACTCATGTTGCCTTTATAAACAGGCAGTCGGTTAAAGCCCTTTCGCCTGACAGTGGCAATGGCTCTTAAAATACCTCTGTTCTGGTTAATAGTAGTGACTTCGGCAATAGGAATCATGGCTTCTCCCACGGTGGTATCGCCAAAGCGAATTACCCTGCGAATTCTTCCCCGATCAAACGCATCCACCGATGACGTTCTCTCGGTCATCTCTACAACAGATCGAATCTGCTCTCGGGTCATGAAAAAATTCTGTTCTACTTTTCCACTTCCCATCAGACGAGCCAGAAACCGGGCAATGCGAGAAAAAACAAAAATAATGGGGTAAAAAATAAACGAGAATATCTTCAGAGGAAAAATTGCCAACGGCGCAACTTGATCCGATTTCTGCTGAAAAATACTCTTGGGAACGATCTCCCCAAGAATAAGTAAAATCGGGGTAAATATGAGAAAGGCAATAAACTCGCCTTTATCTCCAAAAGCACCGACAAACAAGAGCGTTACGATCGTTGTCAGTGCTACGGTCGCGATATTGGTTCCCACCAGAGTGGTTCCAAGCATCACATCGGGCGTTTTAAACAACTCCAGCACTTCTTTTGAACCACGATCACCCTGATTTGCCCGGGCGGTCAGTTTCACCTTATCAGAATTAACCAGCGCAATTTCCGAGCCGGAAAAAAAGCCCTTTAATAGCAGCAGTAACACCAGCAATAATATCAACCCAAGCGCAGCCATCATGTTTTCTCCACCTGATCATCATCTTCTTCATTGGAAATTTCCATTTGCTCATCGATATCTTCAGGG
>JAIBDK010000151.1 GCA_024679435.1 Gammaproteobacteria bacterium
ACGCTAGTGGAAAACGACTTCAGCTGACAACGTGAAAGCTGGAATGGTGGCATTAAAGATATCACCGTTTTCGTCGCGCATTTGATAACTGCCCATCATCGAGCCAACCGGCGTTTCAAGGATCGCTCCACTAGTGTACTGGTAGCTGTCTCCGGGTTTGAGATGAGGGTGTTCGCCGACGACTCCCGGGCCCTTTACTTCTTCAATCTTGCCGTCGGAATCTGTAATTATCCAGTGCCGGGTCAGCAGTTGGGCGGCAATTCTGCCGCAGTTTTCCATGCTCACGGTATAAGCAAATACATATTGGTTGCTCTCTGGTGCCGATTGGTCTTCGAGATATTGGGGGGTAACGGTGACCTGAATATTTTGTTTTTCTGACATACGTGGATTAGAAACTAATCAATTCAGGGTTGCAAGAGATGGGAGCCATTTCAGATTGTTGCAGACGATCTAACTGTATGCTTGAGAAACCCTGTTCTAAATGATATCGTTTGACCATAAAAACGCTTTACGCTCTTATCTAATTTTATTTTCGAGATGAGGCCCTAAAATAAACACCTAAAGATGATGCTCATACAGGAGAATTAAGATGCTACGATCACTCAATATCGACCCCGAAAAGTGTACAGGTTGCCTGCAATGTGAAATGGCCTGTTCTTACGAGAATGAAGGCGTATTTAACCCGGCCAAATCGAGGATAAAGGTTTTCACTTTTCACGATGAAGGTCGATTTGTGCCTTACACCTGCACCCAGTGTGATGAAGCCTGGTGTCTGCACGCGTGCCCGGTAGAAGCAATCAAAATGAACCGTGAAACCGGTGCCATGGAGGTCAGTGATTCTGTGTGTGTCGGATGTAAGGTGTGTACGATCGCCTGTCCGTTTGGTACCGTGAACTATAATCAGGACACAGGGAAAGTTGTTAAGTGCGACTTGTGTGGCGGTGATCCAAAATGCGCGACAGCATGCCCGACTGATGCCATCACCTATGTAGATGCAAATGCGACCGGACTTGATAAGATGCGAGCCTGGGCGGCAAAAACTGACAACGCTGCTTCAGCGTAGGGGGTTAGAAAAATGAGCTGGACTAAAAAAATACTCAGAGTGAACCTCACTGAAGGTTCTGTAAATGTAGAGCCGTTGAATATGGAATGGGCAAGCCAATATATCGGCCAGCGCGGTCTTGCAACCCGATATATGTTTGAAGAAACCGATCCCCAATGTGATGCGCTGGGACCGGATAACAAATTGATGTTTGCTACCGGGCCTCTGACCGGCACCATGGCTTCCACCGGTGGTCGATATTCTGTGATTACAAAGAGCCCGTTAACGGGTGCAATTGCCTGTTCAAACTCCGGTGGATTCTTCGGTGCGGAGCTGAAGTCTGCCGGTTGGGATATGATTATTTTTGAAGGAAAATCGCCCTCACCGGTTATGCTAAACATTATTAACGATAAAGTTGAGCTGTTGCCTGCGGATGACCTGTGGGGAAAGTCGGTTTGGGAAACAGATAAGCTGATCCACGAGAAAGCGAATGATCCACAAACCCGAGTTGCCGCAGTAGGGCGCTCGGCGGAAGCGGGTTGTTTGTATTCGGCGATTATCAACGATTTACATCGGGCCGCCGGGCGATCCGGTGTTGGCACGGTCATGGCTTCAAAAAACCTTAAAGCCGTTTCAGTCCGGGGAACAAAGGGGGTCGGTAATATCAAGGATCCCGCTCGTTTTCTCGCCAGTACCTCCGAGCAAAAGCAGGTTCTCGCTGAAAATGCGGTTACCGGACAAGGATTGCCCGCCATGGGAACCCAGGTATTGATGAATGTAATTAACGAAGTTGGTGCGTTGCCTTCCAGAAACATGCAGGACGTGCAATTTTCTGAAGCTAACAATATATCTGCTGAAGCGATGCTTGAGCCACGCGAAAGCGATGGTAAAGCGAATCTTACAACCAACGCGGCCTGTTTTGGCTGCACCATTGCGTGTGGACGTATTTCTACCATAGACAAGACCCACTTTTCGGTTGAGAACAAACCGGAGTACTGGGGTAATTCGGGTGGTCTGGAGTATGAAGCCGCCTGGGCAATGGGCGCGGATACGGGTGTTGGTGATCTGGATGCGCTTACGTATACCAACTTTATCTGTAACGAAGACGGTATGGATCCGATTACATTCGGTGCCACCGTCGCGGCCGCTATGGAGCTGTTTGAAAAGGGTGCAATTACCACTGAACATACCGGTGGGATGGAGTTGAAATTTGGTTCTGCAGAAGCTCTGACATGGTGTGTTGATGTAGTGGCGACCGGAGAAGGATTTGGCGCGGACCTGGGTTTGGGTTCAAAGCGATTATGTGAAAAGTTTGGTGATCCGGATTTATCCATGACGGTTAAGGGGCAGGAATTTCCGGCCTATGACCCACGCGGAATTCAAGGTATGGGACTGACATATGCCACTTCGAATCGTGGTGCCTGTCACCTGAGAAGCTATACGGTTGCGTCTGAAGTGCTCGGCATTCCTGAAAAAACGGATCCGCTGGTTACTGATGGTAAAGCTGGCCTGGTTAAAGCATTCCAGGATGCCACTGCTGCGGTGGATTCTATGGGATTATGCGTATTTACAACGTTTGCCTGGACGCTTGATAATATGGCGCCGCAGATTGACGCTGCCTGTGAAGGAGACTGGACGGTAGATCGATTGCTTGAAGCGGGAGAGCGAATCTGGAATTTGGAACGTGAGTATAATAATCGGGCAGGTCTGACGGGTGCAGACGATACCTTACCGCCTCGATTGCTAAAAGATGCCGCTAAGACCGGCCCTGCCGAAGGCAAGGTTTGCGGTCTGGATGAGATGCTTCCGGAATACTATGGCCTGCGTGGCTGGACAACAGATGGCCAGTTGACTGACGATGTTCGTCAGAAGTTTTCTTTACCCGCATGAAACACGTCATTGTAGGCGCCGGCCCAGCGGGGGTCGTCGCCGCTGAAACAATCCGCAAGCTGGATCCATCGGCTGAAGTAACCATTATTGGAAATGAGCCTGAGCCGCCCTATTCAAGAATGGCGATTCCCTATCTTTTGATTGACAATATCGAGGAAGAGGGGACCTATCTCAGAAAGGAGGAGACACACTTCAGCGATTCGGCTATTAATGTTGTGGTTGATACTGTCGTGTCCGTAGATCCGGGGGCGCATTCACTTGCTCTCGGTAGTGGCAAAAACATGGAGTACGACAAACTCTTGATTGCTTCCGGGTCAACCCCGATTTCACCTCCTATTCCTGGAATTGATAATCCAAGAGTGACCAGCTGCTGGACGCTGGACGACGCAAGAAAAATTACTTCGGGGATAAAACCCGGTGCCCCGGTGGTATTGATCGGTGCTGGTTTTATCGGTTGTATTATTCTCGAAGCGCTGGTTTCTGCTGGTGCTAACCTGACGGTTGTCGAAATGGGCAATCGAATGGTTCCGCGGATGCTCGATGAAACTTGTGGCACATTGCTGGAAAAGTGGTGCAAGGAGAAAGGCGTCAACGTGATGACCAGCTCTCAGGTGGAGGCTATTGAGGATGCCAGCGATAATGTCCGGGTTAAGATCAGTGGCAACCGTGAAGTCGAGGCGGAACTGGTTATTTCTGCGGCAGGTGTTCGGGCAAACGCAGGTTTTCTTGAGGGTTCCGGCGTCGAAATGTCAAACGGTGCCGTGGTTATTGATGAATACATGTGTTCTTCTGTTGCCGATATTTATGCGGCGGGTGACGTTGCCTGTGGTCGCGACTTCTCAACCGGTGAGTATAGCGTTCAGGCTATCCAGCCAACCGCAGTAGATCATGGCCGGGCCGCTGCCAGCAATATGGTGGACCACGGCGCTGTAAGGCACCAGGGAAGCGTATTAATGAACGTGCTTGATACCATGGGACTGATTTCGGCTTCGTATGGCCAATGGGAAGGAATCAAGGGTGGGGATACGGCTACGCTAGTGGATAAAGATAATTTTCGTTACTTGCAGTTACAGTTTGACGGAGATCGACTGATAGGTGCTAACACCCTGGGGATGACTCAGCATATTGGTGTGCTCCGCGGATTGGTTCAGGGGCGGTTTCATCTTGGAAACTGGAAAAATAGATTGATGGATAATCCTTTACTTGTTATGGAAGCCTATCTTGCCGCAACCCAGGGTATTCAAGCCTGAGCAGATAGTCATTGGCATTTAATACCGGTTTAAATATCCGAAATCTGGCGCCTGGTGAGATCAAAGTCTTTTGATTAGAGGGCTTTAACCCCACCTTCAATGCATCGGTTTACAATATATCAGGGTCAACATTCTGGCGAATACCCATCAGACTTCGCGGTCAGTATAAATCATGCAAATCCACTTTAAACTTTTTGCAACACTAATGGATTATCTTCCTGCGGACGCGGTGAAAAATGTTGTGACTCTGGAAGTTGACGAATCAACGACTCCCAACCAACTGGTGGATAAATACAGGGTGCCTCGTGCTGAAGTGCATCTGGTTCTGATTAACGGGATATACGTTGATGAAGTGGATCGGGATAACCCTCTTAATCCTAATGATACACTGGCCATATGGCCACCGGTTGCCGGCGGATGACGGATATCCCCACGACTTTATCCGGTGATGAAGGCCTGAAACAGGATCTTGTTAATGATCAAATGACCTACCGAGCTGAAATGGGATTTACTCATCAAGAGCTTTTAAAAGGGTTGCCTAATGCTGTGGTACCCTACACTATCAGCAGGAAAAATCGTTTGACTTATTTAATAAAGGGGGAAGATCGTGTCGTGACATTGCATTTGAGTCCCGAAAGAACCCGGAAAATTGCGGCGATTACCCTGCCGGTAGTAGATATTGTTATTGAGTTTGAAAATTTTAATAAGATGCAGCATCAGGATTTTCTTGATCGGCTCCGTAAATACCTGCACCGTGGTGGTGGTTGAATTATGAAGATTACCGTTAAATTTTTTTCCAGTCTGATGGAGTATCTTCCAGCTAATGCATCGGATAACAGTATCGAGCTGAACGAGGCGGTGGCTGTTTCCCCTCTTCAGATCATTGATAGATATAAGATTCCTCATAATGAAGTGCGTACAATGATGAAAAACGGTACGTTTCTTCCTGAAGAGGATAGACACGTTTCTCTGGAAGATGGTGATGTGTTAACCGTATGGCCGGCTATTCAAGGTGGATAAAAGAGTGGAAAGCACGGCAACAAATGTAGAAAAAGACGCTTTGGTTGATTCCCTTAACAGACCTCTTCAGGATCTTAGAATATCGGTTACCGATCGATGCAATTTTCGATGTGGGTACTGTATGCCAAAGGATGTGTTTGGAAAAGGCTATCCGTTTCTAAAACCAAGTTCCCTGCTGTCTTATGAAGAAATACATAAACTTGTTTCTGTATTCAGTGAACTCGGGGTTAGCAAAATTCGGTTAACCGGCGGCGAGCCCCTGTTGAGAAAAGATCTGGAAAAACTGGTTGAACGATTGGCTGGTGTGGACGGTATAAAAGATATTGCATTGACCACAAATGCCTCTTTACTAACGGCTGAGCGCTGCCGATCGTTGAGAAGTGCAGGGGTGCGCCGGATTAATATCAGTCTGGATGCGCTTACGCCAGAAATTTATAAGGAGATCAACCAGATTCCTGTGCCGCTGGAAGATATATTACGGGGCGTTAAAAGTGCGGTCGATAGTGATTTTGCTGCGGTGAAAGTTAATATGGTTGTCCAGAAGGGGGTCAACGAAACCGATATACTGCCAATGGCCAGATACTTCAGAAATACAGGAGTCGTTCTCCGGTTTATAGAATTTATGGATGTCGGCAACTACAATCAATGGAATATGGATAAGGTTTTTACTGCATCGCAAATTGTAGAATTGCTTTCCGCTGAATTCCCCCTTGAACCTGTGGATCCAAATTATCGGGGCGAAGTTGCTCGACGATGGCGTTATCTGGACGGTCAGGGAGAAATCGGTGTGATTGCATCTATTACCCAGCCATTTTGTGGAGACTGTGCCAGAGCCAGATTATCTGCCAAAGGTGAACTCTTTACCTGTCTATTCGCGTCATCCGGATTTAA
>JAIBDK010000347.1 GCA_024679435.1 Gammaproteobacteria bacterium
GATGGCGGCATTGATCGCTTGTTTATTGTCAGTAATCAGTTCGTTAACACCATGACCCAGAGCCCGAATATTGAGCAGCTTATACCCGTATTGCCTGCAGAAGATGAAGAGCTTCAGGCGCACTGGGATTATCTCTATGAGCCGGAAGCGAAAGATGTGATTGATTTATTAATGGATCGTTATATTGAGTCACTGGTTTACCAGTCGGTGGCAGAAAACTCGGCTTGTGAGCAGGCAGCGCGAATGGTTGCGATGAAATCCGCTACCGACAATGCGGGCAATCTTATTGATGACTTACAACTGGTTTATAACAAAGCCAGACAGGCGGCAATTACCCAGGAGCTGTCAGAAATTGTGAGTGGTGCTGCAGCCGTTTAGGCAGGTTGAATCTGAAAACAGATCAGTATCACTATAATACGAATTGAAATTTAGAAAGAGGCATTTCGAACCATGAGTTCAGGAAATATCGTAGAAATTATCGGCGCGGTAGTAGACGTCCAGTTTCCAAGGGACAGTATACCGAAGGTATATGATGCATTAAAAATTGCAGAAGCAGGGTTGACCCTGGAAGTGCAACAACAGATGGGAGATGGCGTTGTGCGATGCATTGCTATGGGATCATCTGATGGGCTTCGAAGAGGAGTAGAGGTAGATAATACCGGCGCCCCTATCTCTGTACCCGTTGGTGAGGGAACTCTCGGTCGAATTATGGATGTGCTCGGTACGCCTATCGACGAATGTGGTGAAATTAAAACCGATACTTTTATGCCGATTCACCGGGCGGCGCCGACCTATGAAGAACAGGCGGCCAGCGTAGAGCTGTTTGAAACCGGTATCAAGGTTGTTGATCTGATTATGCCAATTGCCAAAGGCGGTAAAATCGGACTTTTCGGTGGTGCTGGCGTAGGTAAAACAGTTACTCTTCTCGAGCTCATCAATAACATTGCGACGGCGCACAGTGGTTTATCCGTATTTGCCGGTGTTGGTGAACGAACTCGAGAAGGAAATGATTTCTATCACGAAATGCAGGAAGCGGGTGTCGTGAATGTAGAAAACTTTACTGAATCTAAAGTGGCTATGGTCTACGGACAGATGAATGAGCCTCCCGGAAACAGATTGCGCGTTGCACTTTCTGGTTTAACCATGGCGGAGTATTTTCGGGATGAAGGCCGTGACGTACTTATGTTTATCGACAATATTTATCGATACACTCTCGCCGGGACTGAAGTATCCGCATTGCTGGGACGCATGCCTTCAGCGGTAGGCTATCAGCCTACACTGGCGGATGAAATGGGCGCGCTTCAGGAGCGAATCACTTCAACCAAAACCGGTTCGATTACTTCATTTCAGGCGGTATACGTACCTGCGGATGACTTAACCGATCCATCCCCTGCCACTACCTTTGCGCACCTTGACGCAACGTTGGTGCTTTCCAGACAGGTAGCGGAACTGGGTATTTATCCTGCGGTAGATCCACTGGATTCAACTTCCCGAATGCTTGACCCACTGGTCATTGGTAATGAGCACTATGATATTGCCCGTGCTGTTCAGGGAACGTTGCAACGCTACAATGAATTGCAGGATATTATTGCGATTTTGGGTATGGATGAACTGTCAGAAGAAGATAAGCAGGCTGTTGGCCGGGCTCGTCGGATGCAACGTTTTCTGTCCCAGCCATTTACCGTTGCTGAAACCTTTACGGGAGCACCCGGTAAATACGTTTCCCTTAAAGAGACAATAAAGGGTTTTCAGGGTATTGCCAATGGCGACTACGATCATCTACCGGAGCAGGCTTTTTACATGGTAGGTGGAATCGAAGAAGCGGTTGAAAAAGCCAAGTCAATGAGTTAACAGGTTAATCCTGATGTCCACGATTCGAGTTGAAATAGTAAGCGCAGAAGAGGAAATCTGGTCCGGTGAAGGGACTATGGTGTTTGCGCCGGGAAGCGCCGGTGAACTTGGTATTGCGCCTCGTCATACACCTTTGATTACTCCTCTTAAACCGGGCGACGTTAGAGTTGAGATGGAGAATGGAGAACAGCAATTCTTCTTCATCTCGGGGGGCATTCTCGAAGTGCAGCCCCATGTTGTTACTGTGTTGTCTGATACCGCGCTGCGAGGTGAGGACCTGGATGAAGATGCGGCTCAGACTGCAATGAAAAGCGCTGAGGAAAAACTTAAAGATGCGTCAGTGGGTGACAAGGATTATGCCGACATGAAAGCTGAGCTTGCTGCATACGCCGCACAGGTTCGGGCCATTGATAAACTGAAAAAATTACGCAGATAAATTTTTAGCATATTTCGATGGGTAAAAGCGCCTTTCGGGGCGTTTTTTTATGGACTTTATAGATTATTCGAAACTTAAGCTTTCTGGATTGTACTTAACTAGTTTGAGTCGCCTTAATAAAGCACGGGTTTCCGTAATTCCTTTCACGCACTGAGCGTTTAACCCGCAGTTTCGCGCTGACTCAACGTTGATAACGTTGTCGTCTAGAAAAAGAATCTGTTTCGGCCGGGTCTGCATTGTCTTAATAACAAATTCAAATGCTTCTTTATCTGGCTTTACAAGCCCCATTTTATATGACGCGAAATAGTGTGAAACCGAGTCTTGGCCCTTAAGCTTTGCAAAATAGCGGGGCCAGTGTAGCGACGTTATATTAGAAAATATTCCTACGGTATAGTCCACTTTTAAGGAATTAATCAGATCGAGCGCACCCGGGAAGAAATCTTTCGGCCAAAACGCAAGCCATTCAAGAAACTCTTCAGGTGTTGTCTGCAGCGATTGTTCCTTGATAATCTGATGTGCAAATTCAGTAGGCGCAAGGAGCCCACGGTCAAATTTTTTTACTAATGGGGAGTTCAACCAGGTTTGCCAACTTTGCGCTGGTTTTTCAGGGTTACTCAGCCATTCATTTTTGACTGGCTCACCGTCGAGTTCTACCAGAACTCCACCAAGATCAAAAAGTATGTGGGTTATTTGCAAATAATAATCTCGAGAAGAAGTGAAAGGTACCGTAAAAAAGGCCGGGAAGTCCGGCCTTTAAAAAAATGTGGAAGATCAACACTATTTATCAAGATCTTTTCGGTGTAATCTAGTGACCAGGCTGGAAGTGTCATATCGGTTTCCACCATTAGATTGGACTTCAGCATAATAGCCATCAACAATTTCAGTTACAGGCAGCTCGGAACCATTTCTTTGCGCTTCATCCATACAAAGACCGAGATCTTTACGCATCCAGTCCACGGCAAATCCAAATTCAAATTCATTGTTAAGCATGGTTTCGTGACGATTGACCATTTGCCATGACCCTGCCGCACC
>JAIBDK010000410.1 GCA_024679435.1 Gammaproteobacteria bacterium
AGCCATCCAAGTCGGTCAAAGACGGATTCATTTGTTTTGGCTCCCTCCCACAAACTAACATCTTTGTTCCACAGACGCTGCAGCATACCCATATCTTCACTCATCTTTTCCCAACATATTTACCCAACCTCAAGGTCATTCACCTATCCCTTGCGCATCCAGAGAATCCGCAAATATTTTCAGCAGCCTGGAATCAGATTTCCAATTTTTAAGGAACCGTTTTCTATCTCGACCAAGTGCCTTTTTATGAAACAGGTCAAATCGATGTTTTTTGGAAGCATCGAGATCAATCATCAACAGATCATTTTCCACAACCAGAATATTAGTGGCCTTCATATCGCCATGGGACATATGGTTTTTCAATAATTTTTCAAATATCGATGTGATTTCAGACCTGATTCGCTCCAGCACATCTTTATTCCGGGGCTGTCCCAAATAATCCAGCAGCAGCTCTTTGTCAAGATAGCGGGAAATAAACCATGATCTTCCCCGAAACGGGCCAAACCCCGATTCAATAACCGCCATAGGCTCGGCTACCCTTATTCCGACTTCGGCAAAGCGGCGTGACATTTCCAGTGAATTTCGTGCCCGACTCGTCTGAAAGTTCCGGCGAATCAGATGCCACATATTTTTGGTGTTATACCGTTTAATTACCAGTTCGCCAACATCGCAATGCAGCCGGCCAAGAGTTGTGGTTTTATCACTTTTTATCTGAATACAGGCTTTCTGAAGTGCTCCGTCGGGATCATCGCACAGCTTCGGGAGATCACGACTTTGCACAGCGGAATTCAAATACCGAATTTTAATCGACATGTTTCAATCAGAGGTTTTCCACATTTGAAACGGCTTGGGGTAATTCCTTTCCTGGCAGTGCCCTTCGCTTTTCAGACTCGTAGAGATTATCACCTCGGCGTTTTACACGTCTCCAGAATAACTGATCACTTAACAATGCATCCCGCAGGGTTGCTGAGCGATAAATCTTAACAAACCGGAACAAATCACGAGAGGTCAGTCCGATATCTTTGCTCGAAAAATACAGTCCGGCGATATCCTTGACCACCCAGCGCGTGGGCGTTCGTTTCCGGATTTGCATACGGTGCAAATCTATCACGTATAACTGACACTTATCGGTATCCAGTACACCATCGGTATAGCCTCTTTTCAGCAGAAAATGACAGAGATAAAAATCCCGATGATTCGCGCCGCTGTTATGAATATCTCTGGCAATTTGCGCAGTGCGGGTAATCAGCCAGCGTTTGAAACGAATCTCTGCGGGAGTTGATGGTGGACTAACACTCCATTCCTTACAAAGTTCTTCAAGACTTACGGTATCGGTAATTTCGTCAGTCAGAATGAAAGACCGACGCTTAGCGGGATTACCCCCTAAGGTTCCATAGCCCGCAGCGGTCAGGGTTTTGATTCCCAATCGAGTTAGATGATGGATACCATGCCATTCATTAAAAGCGCCGATTACCGGCAGTCTGAAATAAAGCAGATTTTTTAAGATTTCCTGCCAGCCGACCCCGGTATGCGTCTTTAAATAAAACGACTTATTATCGAGGTCAAAACGAACCGTCCGTCGACCGGGAGCCTTACGAACTTCTTCGCCCTTCACTGACATAATCCGCTCAAATGCGGGACCTTCCCCAAACGCATTTTCCAGGTCACGCCGAATGTACATGTGCGCATCATCGACTTCATGGGTTTTGTGCTCGCCAACGCGCTTATGTTTATTTTCAACCCATTTTTCAATCAGGTCGGCAGCTGTCTGGGGCATCCGGTAAAGGGTCGGGTTCTTGCCGTAAGCAATACCGTTATCATGCCAGCGCTTGCGCTCTTCGGACTGCATCATTTGCGCAAGCTTCTCGTCAAGCTCCTTCTGTTCAAAAGGAGACCGAAGAACAACGCCCGCGTCAGCCTCGCTGATATGCGGTGCGAATCCACACACATCCGTTGCCAGAACCGGTAATCCCGCAGCGATAGCCTCAATAAGCACCGTCCCTGCTGTTTCACTATAGGCAGGATGGATCAGCAAATCACCTGCAGTCATAATTTCCAGAATGTCATCGCGACCGCCCATAAATCGAACCTGCGCTGAAAGACCCAGTTTCGATACCAGACGCCGAAAAGTCTGCTCGCTATCCTGTCCGATAACCAGCAATCGTGTTTTATTTCGTAATTCATCCGGTAATGAACCTACCGCCTCGATAGCCCGATCAAGCCCTTTAGTCTTGAATCCAGAACCGATAAAAAGAAGCAAATTGTCATTGGCGGATATCTCTAGCTCCTGACGTTTAGACTGCCTGACTTCGGCGGCCGGTTTACTTAGTTTTCTCCCTATATCAAGCGTCGGCGGTAAAAGTTCGAAGCGGTTTTCCGGGGTACCGTAGTGCTGCTGATAAACGCCTTTTTCCCGCTCCGACAGAGACAAAATTGTGGTCGAAGACCGAATATCAAAAACCGCTCGCTCGAAAGAGTAAAAGTTATGGTAGCGAGGGGTGAATCGATACAAGTTTCCATAGCGAGGAACGGCCCGGGCAATATAGCAATAATCTGCGCCGTAGTAGATATCAAGGCCAGGCATCTTATTGAACCCGATAACCGCATCAAAGTCATTTAAGGTAACTTTTTGTTTGAATTGATTATAGAACGA
>JAIBDK010000066.1 GCA_024679435.1 Gammaproteobacteria bacterium
AGCATATCGTATTCGGCGGTAACGCCTAGAGCGTTTTCCAGAGCATGGATATAATCCATGAGGTTGACTCGGGTGCCGTTACCGATATTGTAAATTCGATAGGGTGCAGCGGCAGAAGCAGGTGTTGGCGATAACGGGTCATAATTTGGATCTGCCAGAGGTTTATGATCAATTACTCGAATCACTCCTTCAACAATATCATCTATATAAGTAAAGTCGCGACTCAGATTTCCTCCGTTATACACGGGAATTTTTTCACCCGCGAGAATCTTGCGTGTAAATTTAAAGAACGCCATATCCGGTCGTCCCCAGGGTCCGTATACGGTGAAGAAACGCAAACCGGTGACAGGCAGGTTGTAAAGATGCCCGTAGGTATGCGCCATTAACTCGTTGGCTTTTTTGGTCGCAGCATAAAGTGATACGGGATGGTCTACCGGATCATCCTCGCTGAACGGTATTTTTTTATTGCCGCCATAAACTGAACTGCTGGAGGCAAAAACAAGATGTCCAGCGTTACTCCGCCTGCAGCCTTCCAGAATATTTCCAAAGCCAACCAGGTTTGAATCGATATACTTGGCTGGGTTGTCGATGGAGTATCTGACACCGGCCTGAGCAGCGAGATTCACCACAACATCAAACCGGTGTTCGGCAAACAGATTTTCAACTGCGACCCTGTCAACAATGTCTATTTTTGAAAACTGGAACCCCTGTCGATTTGATAACCGAGCCAGTCGGGCTTCTTTTAGGCTGACTTCATAGTAATCATTTAGGTTGTCTATGACATGGACCTGATCGCCACGATCAAGCAGCCGGTGGGATAAAGCCGATCCGATAAAGCCTGCACCACCGGTTACCAATATTTTCATAGACTTAACTTGAAGCAGTAAAAAACGACATGTTGAATATCACTGCAAAGATTAATGTTCGGCATTAGCTTCGTCCGTACTCATCGTCAATTCTCTGAATATCATCTTCTCCAAGATAGGCACCGGACTGAACCTCGATCAATTCCAATGGCACTGTGCCCGGGTTGCGCAAGCGATGTTGCTCTCCCAGAGGGATAAAGGTGGACTGATTTTCACTGAGAATAAAAGTTTTCTCTCCACAGGTAACTTCTGCGGTACCTGAAACGACAATCCAGTGCTCTGCGCGGTGGAAATGTTTTTGCATTGATGTGCAGTGGCCTGATTTTACCATTATTCTTTTGACCTGGAAGCGATCTCCGTTATCCAGGCAGTCATAGTTTCCCCAGGGACGGAAGGCTTTGCGGTGTAATTCGGTCTCTGATCGATCAGATTTTTTGAGCTGGGCAACTATTCGCTTTATGTCTTGATCATGCTCTTTAGTCGTTACCATGACACCATCATGGGTTTCAACGATGATCAGATCCTTAACTCCGATTGCGCTTAGTAATCTACTTTCGGAATGGATATAACAATCATTCACTGATTCAAGCCAGACATCGCCTTTCGTAACATTCCCAGCGTCGTCATGTTGTCCTGTTTCCCATAGCGAAGTCCAGGATCCAATATCGCTCCAACCCGCGTTTAGCGGCACCATCGAAACGATCTCAGATTTCTCCATCACCGCATAATCCAAGGATATGTTTTCGCACTGTGTATAGCTTTCACTGTCCAGTCGGAAAAAATCCAGATCTTTTTGCCCATGGGAAACCGAAATTTTCACCTGAGCACACATTTCCGGGTTGAACAATTCCAGTTGTTCAAGAAAAGTAGACACTTTCATCAGGAACATTCCGCCGTTCCAGAAATATTCACCACTTTTTACGTATTCCTTAGCGGTTTCCAGATCTGGCTTTTCCACAAAAGCTTCCACCGGTATAGCCCCATTGTCAGCAACCGGTTGAGCTCTGGTCTTGATGTATCCATAACCGGTAGCTGGTTTATCCGGGGTGACCCCAAAGGTTACCAGATTGCCGTTTAAGGCTGAGGGTAAGGCCATTTTAACCGCTTTGGTAAACTGATCGATGTTGTTAACAATATGATCAGCGGGTAAAACCAGTATGCACGCATTATCGAGTCCGTCACTCAGAGAAAGTTTGTAGGCTGCGGCGGCGATCGCTGGCGCAGTATTTCGGCCAACAGGCTCGAGAATAATAGTATTTTGTGGGCTTTCCAGTTCCTGAAGCTGTTCTGCGACCATGAATCGATGTTCTTCGTTGCAGATAATTAAGGGGTCACCAATGTCTTCAATTTGTTGAATTCTTTTCACAGTGGCCTGAAACAGACTTTCTTCGCCCACTAGATTTATAAATTGTTTGGGTCGCATGGATCGGGATAGTGGCCATAAACGGGTGCCAGATCCACCGGAAAGAATGACGGGTATGATTGAATGTTCCACTTATACGTTATCCGATTTGCTGGTTTGAACTAGTTGCTAAAACGTCGCGTTACGAGCAACTTTGTCGAGATCTGAATCCATCATCATCTGGCACAATTGTTCCAGTTTGGTGGTTGATTCCCAGCCGAGATCTCTTTTGGCCTTGGATGCATCTCCCACGAGTAATTCAACTTCCGCCGGGCGATAAAACCGAGGGTCTATCTTAACCACAACGCGACCTGATTTTTTATCAATACCTTGCTCGTTCAGCCCTTGGCCTTCCCAGTCGAGATCGACCCCAATATTAGAGAACGCCAGGGTAGTAAAAGTGCGCACGCTTTCGGTGCGTCCGGTTGCCAGAACATAGTTGTCAGGGTTGTCTGTTTGAAGCATCCGATACATGCCGTCTACATAGTCTTTAGCGAAACCCCAGTCGCGTTTGGCATCGACATTGCCCAGAGAGAGGGTTTGTTGCTTTCCATGGTGAATACGGGCGACGGCGTCGGTGATTTTGCGAGTTACGAATTCAATGCCACGCAGGGGTGATTCGTGATTAAAGAGAATCCCGCTGCAGCCAAAGATGTCATAGGACTCAAGATAATTCTGGGTAATCCAGTGACCGTAAAGTTTGGCCACGCCGTAGGGGCTGCGCGGATAAAAAGGAGTGGTTTCTTTTTGTGGAATTTCCTGTACTTTGCCAAACAACTCTGATGTGGATGCCTGATAAAATCGGATTGACGTGTCCAGATAACGAATGGCCTCGAGCATATTAAGTGCGCCTAGCCCGGTAATTTGTGCGGTAGTGTGGGGTTGGTAAAATGATGCGTCGACGAAGCTTTGGGCAGCAAGATTGTAGACTTCGTCTGGTTTTGTGGTTGAAATCAGACTGAAACAGTTTCCCGGGTCGGTAATATCGAATTCCACTAGCTGCAGATTTTTATGCCCTTGAATTCCCAAGCTTTCGATTCGCCAGAAATTCATTGAGCTGGTTCGGCGGTAAGTTCCAAATACACGATAGCCTTTACCAAGCAGAAGCTCTGCAAGGTAAGCCCCATCCTGCCCGGTAATTCCTGTTACTACTGCGGTTTTCGACATTTTTGCTGTTGGAGGTGTAAATACTGGTTATCTGGATAATTCGCGGTGATATAGTATCAGAAGGTCACCGTATCTCTTGCCCTTGATTATATCGACTTTGGTTCTGTATAGTGAATCCACGAGAGTCCTGGGCTTATTCCGGCTTTGCCAATGTGATTTCCCAGGATTGCTCTTCCAGTGAGCGCTGGGCATTAAAGCCCCGAACCGGATTCTGATTCAATTCCAGCGCAAGCGTTTCAGACATAATGTAGTCCTTGTATCTTGCCAAAGCTTCCTGTACCAGATCACTACCGCTTATGGACAGTAAAATTCGGTCAGAAATTTCCAGACCTGCGGATTTGCGGGCATCCTGAACGGTTCGCACGAGCTCTCGGGCAATCCCTTCTATTAACAGATCGTTGTCAATGGAGGTGTCCAGCGCGACCAGATAACCCTCCGCGCTGCTTGACGCAAAACCTTCTGCGGAGAATGTTTCCACCTGAATATCATCGGGTTCGAAAGAGACGGTCTGGCCCTCAATGTCGAGGTCAAAACCACTGGCCTGCTCCACCATTTTTGCGATCCAGTTGCCGTCTGACTGACCCAGAGCCGCTTTTATCGCAGGCATTAATTTTCCATAGCGTTTGCCAAGCCGGGGAAAATTCGGTTTAATAGAATAGCTGACCAGATCCGCACCGGAGTCTATAAACTCAACAGATTTAATATTCAGTTCTTCGAGAATTTGATGAACATGTTGATTAATTGCTATTTTCGCATCCTGGCTGGTGGTGCTCACTAGTATTCTGGAAAGAGGTTGGCGAACCCGAACCCGGCTTTCTTCCCGGGCGGATCGTCCAAGGCCGACGATGGCCTGAACCACGTCCATTTCAAAAACCAGTTTATCGTTCAAGCAATCACTGTTGTAGTCGGGCCACCGCTCAAGATGGACGCTCTCTTTTGCATGTTCATTGCAGCGTGACAGGTTTTGGTACATTTCTTCTGCCAGAAAGGGCATGAACGGGGCAATCATTTTCTGAATGATATTCAAGACTTCATAAAGGGTGAGATAAGCCGCCTGTTTGTCATCGCCATCATCGCTTTTCCAGAATCTGCGCCGGTTGCGCCGGACATACCAGTTACTTAACTGGTCAACCAGTTTCTCTATGGACTGTCCTGCTGACCAGGCATCATAGCTGTCCAGAGATTCGGTAACATTTTTGAGGGTTCCATGAGCCAGTGCCAGAATCCAGCGATCGATTTCTGCTCGATCTTTGAAGGCCACTTGGCGATTTATGTCTACTGAGTCCAATCGTGCATACAGAACAAAAAACGCATAGGTATTCCAGAGCGTATTAACGAAGCTGGCGGCGACGTCTCGGACAATATCCACGGAAATACGTTTTTGTGCATCAGGAGCGGTGCGGGCGAGAAATAGCCAGCGTAAGGCGTCTACACCAACGCTGTCGAATACGTCGTAAGGGTTGACTATATTTCCCTGAGATTTAGACATCTTCTTGCCGGTTTCATCGACGATATGACTTAGACAGATACAGTTCCTGTAAGCAACGCTGTCGTCAACCAGTGCAGCAATGGCGTGAAGGGTGTAGAACCAGCCACGGGTTTGATCAATGGCTTCGCAGATGTAATCCGCAGGAAAATGCTGTTTAAATATGTCTCGATTTTCGAAGGGATAATGCCACTGGGCATAGCTCATCGCTCCAGAATCGAACCAGCAGTCGATTACTTCCGGCACGCGCCTGTATTCACGCCCGTCTTTTGTAAAGGTGATGTCGTCAATTTGTGGACGATGCAAATCCACTTCAGACATCGATTTTCCGGTTAAATCTTCAAGGTCTTTGAGTGACCCGATACAGATAAAGTCACCATCATCGTCGGTCCATACAGGAAGCGGTGTGCCCCAGAAACGCTCCCGGGATAATGCCCAGTCGATATTGTTTTCCAGCCAGTTTCCAAAACGTCCGTCACGGATGGTTTGAGGGACCCAGTTGATGGTGCGATTGAGCTCAACCATTCGGTCTTTAATGCTTGTGGTCTGGATATACCAGGCTTCTTTTGCATAGTAGATCAGCGGGTCGCCGGTTCTCCAGCCGAAAGGGTAGTTGTGGAGTATTTTCTCTTCCCGAAACATCAGACCCCGATCTTTTAGTATCTGGCTTAGAATCGGATCGGCTTCTTTGAAAAAGAGCCCGGCAACGGGAGTTATTTCTGCTTTAAAGTAACCATCAAGCCCGACACCATGTACAACGGGCAGCCCCTCTCGTTTGCCAAGCTCAAGATCATCGACCCCATAAGCTGGCGCGGTATGCACAATTCCGGTGCCATCTTCTGTGCTGACGAAATCGGCAGTGACGACACGAAATGGGTCGCCGGATTCCACTTCCAGGAAATCAAATAATCGATGGTAACGGGCTCCCACAAGATCAGATCCTTTTACGGTTTTGATGATTTCGTAGTCATCGTTGCCAAAATAAGTGTCCACTCTGGATTGTGCCAGGATCAGGGTTTCATCCTGATATCGCACGTAGGCATAGTCAATATCTTCGCCCACAGCAATCAAAAGATTGGAAGGCAGCGTCCAGGGTGTGGTTGTCCATACCAGAAAAGATGCGTTTTCTTCATCGGTCCTGGGAAAGCGGACGGTTACCGAAGGGTCTTCAACTTCCTTGTATCCCTGAGCCACTTCGTGGGAAGAAAGAGTCGCACCGATTCGTGGATCATAGGGGACAACCTTGTAACCTTTATAGATAAGGCCTTTGTCCCAGATGCGCTGCAAAAGATTCCAGGTGGATTCTATGTACTGGTTATCCAGAGTGTAATACGCTTCATCAAGATTTACCCAGTAACCCATTCTGCGGGTCATTTGTTCCCATTCCCCGATATAAGTGAGCACCGATTCGCGGCAACGCCGAGTAAATTCAGCGATGCCGATCTGGTTTTCTATTTCCTTTTTGTCGAATATGCCAAGCTGTTTTTCGATCTCGTGTTCAACAGGCAGGCCGTGGGTGTCCCAGCCGCCTTTGCGCGGCGCATAGAAGCCTCGCATGGTTTTAAATCGAGGGTAGATATCCTTGAATGTCCTGGCCAGGACATGGTGGATTCCCGGCTTGCCATTGGCGGTGGGTGGGCCTTCGTTAAAACTGAAGCGTGGTCGTCCCTGGCTTTGTTCCAGGGTTTTGTCGAAGATTTGATGGTCTTCCCAGAATTTGAGCGTGTTTTCTTCCAGCGCCGGGCCATTGTATCTGCCCTGAACTTCGTTTAACCGTTTCTTTTGTGAGGTCATTTCTAATTGCGTCTTTCGCTTAATTGGGCTGTCCGCAGCCTTCAGTTAATTATCGTTGCCGGCATAAAAAAACCCCGGAAAATGAATCGATATAAAAATACAAAATTCATTTTCCGGGGCGATTTTTTCGCGGTACCACCCGGCTTCATCACGGCTTCACGACCAGTGATCTTGTTGAGTTGACTTAAAATCCACCCATGTTCTGTATCGGGAACATTCCGGCTGAGTCTACTGAGATTTAATCCGGCACACGCCAATCCGTTCGGTCAGCGGCTCCAGGGTGATTTTCATCAGTATTTCAGTCCAGGCTTACACCAACCCTGGTTCGCTCGAGTTGTCGAAATATTAGTGTGTTTTCGACCGTTGTCTGAAATTAAGCCGATTACTCGTCCCTTTCTTCGCTTAAACGGGAATTTACCTATTGTTTGGCGCTATAGCAAGCCTGCCGATAGCAGATCTGGGGATTGGAGTAGAGATTATTGGTTTTTTCCGGAAAATCGCGCCATTGCTGAGATTCCCAGAGCCAGAACCATACCGCTCAGCAGGCCGGCAGTATGGGCGGTATTTGCGATTGATATATCGAAAAGTTTTTCCAGCAAACCGCTCCAGCAAAGTGCAAACCAGCCTAACAGGAGTTTAACGATGGTGGGGTTCAAGCGAATGCCGAATCTGGGATTGGTCAGACTTTGAATCCATACATAACCGAAATAGCCATATATAACACCCGACATGCCACCAAATATTGGACCTGAAACAAAATATTGGGAAAGATTGGATGCCATACTTATAGACAGACTGATCAGGATAAGAGAGGCAGTGCCCTGCCGGGATTCGATCAGGCGGCCAAATTCCAGAGTCCATAACATGTTAAAGACAATGTGAAAAATGCTGAAATGCAGGAACATAGGCGTAAACAGTCGCCAAAGTTGGCCGCCGTAAATTTCCGGCAACGTAGGGCGGATATACTCCGAAATCAACAGAGGTGGGACGACGGTATCCTGCCAGCCCAGAATCATTAACAAATAAATTGCGATGGATATTCCGGCCAGAGCCAGAGTTCCGGGAGGATATTTTTCCATTAGCCGGGATAACTTTTTAAATGTTCGAGTTTAATGGGCTTCCATCTCTACGCGGTCACTTTCACCCAGCGTAACTTTGCGATGGTCCAGCGTTTCGAATTGGCGGCCTTTGATCGACTTCTGGTGAGCCTGATATACGGTGCTTGTCCCGTCATCGGAAATAACACGGATATTAATAATTTTGTTATCGGACTGGTATTTAAAATAGAAAATAGTTGAAGAAACAACGACCAGGACGACGATGATTATATAAGCGACAGTCCGAACTGATAAGGCGCCATCAGGTTCTTCAGGTTCGACAACTTTTACTTTTTGCGGGGTGGTTTTAGTTCGATAAACCAGGGCAACGATTATTATTACCAAGAAAGTAAAAAAAACTTTAGTTAACATAGTTTTTCCGGTTTACTGTCTCCCGGCGGCATTTGTAGAAAATACCCCTGAATCTGAAGCTGGCTCATTACCTCCACCGGATCAGCCTGAGCCAGTTTTCGGTCCGGTTCCAGAACAATTTCTATAACCAGAGAAAGATCGCCCAGCAGGTCGATCAATGCCTTGGGAATATTGTCAAAATCATTCTCTCGGTCAACATAAAGGTAAGTGTTTTCTTTTCTATTGCTTTTGTATACCCAGGTTCGCATAGGCAGATTCTACTCTAACGGACAACAGACCTGCGAATGCAATGGCAAGAAGATGGCTACAAATTTTGGGCGAGTTTAGTGTATCGGCGCAGCCCACCAAAGTTTGTATTTAACTTTTGCCACCCCAAAGCCAGGACCAACTTACTTTTTTCTCAGTATGACCCCGTCTTTCCAGATGAACAAAAGGACGTTTTTGCTGGCCGAGATACAATTGCCTTGGGCGACCAATTTTTTGCTCGTCATCCACTAACATTTCTTTCCAGTGAGAAACCCAGCCTACGGTGCGACCGATGGCGAACATAACGGTAAACATCGAGGTCGGAAACCCCATGGCTTTCATGATGATGCCGGAGTAAAAATCAACGTTGGGATAAAGTTTTTTTTCTATAAAATAATCATCTCTCAGGGCCATCTCCTCCAGCTTCATGGCCAGTTCCAGCTGTGGATTATCAATTCCCAGGGAGTTGAGAACCTCATAACAGGTCTCCCGTAATACGGTGGCCCGCGGATCATAGTTTTTGTAAACACGATGGCCAAAGCCCATCAACCGAAAGCTATCATCCTTATCCTGGGCTCTTTTAACATATTTATCTATCTGGTCTACAGATCCTATTTCGTCCAGCATCTTGAGCACAGCTTCATTGGCGCCACCGTGAGCGGGTCCCCATAAAGACGCAATACCTGAAGCGATGCAGGCGTAAGGGTTGGCGCC
>JAIBDK010000236.1 GCA_024679435.1 Gammaproteobacteria bacterium
AATATCTGGCCATGTTAGCCACCTCTTCTGCCTTGCCGAAGCGCTTCAGCAATGTCAGTTCCAGCTCTTTTTGCAACCATTCGGTACTCATGTATTGCGCACTGAGCAGATCGGTATCGATTGGCCCGGGGCATATCGCATTAACATTTATGGCAGGCGCAAACTCCTTCGCCCACGACCGCATTAATCCAAGCACACCATGTTTCGACGCCACATACGATGAAAAAGCTTCACGCCCATAGTAAGACATGTCTGAGGCAATTAAAACGACTCGTCCTGATCCGGCGGAGGACATCAATCGCAATGTTTCTCGACCGACTAGAAATGTCCCTCTTAAATTTATCGCGATAACACGATCAAAATCCTCGACCCGGGTATCGAGTAGCGCGCTCTCGTGGATGATACCGGCACAATGCACCATAAAATCAAGACGCTCAGATTCTTTGGTTATCTGATTGAAAGCTCGAATAACAGATTGTTCGTCTGAAACATCACAAAGTAACTGTTGCGCCTGCCCGGCTGCATCAATAATCGCGTTAACGGTTTCGGAGCAATCCAGAATATCCGCCACAAAAACCTGAACGCCCTCCGCCGCCAGCAATTCAGCACATGCTCGACCTATTCCGCGACTTCCGCCAGTGACAAGCGCAGTTTTTCCCTTCATAATTAGGTCAGAACCTCCCCACGGTCAACATTAATCGCCTGCCCGACAATGTTTGAAGCAGCATCAGAGGCCAAAAATAAATAACTGGATACCAAATCATCAGGCTCCATCAAACCATCACTGATCTGTGCACCGGTAATTTCAGCCAACAGGTCAGATTCGCTTTGCCCCGTTCTTATGGACATATTTTTTAGTGACTTTAAAGAGGCCTCGGTACGCACCCAGCCTGGACAGATACCGTTTACACGTATTCCTTTGGGCATCAGTTCTTTCGCCATCGAACGCATAAAGCCAAGATTCGCATGTTTGGTGCTGCAATAAGCAGAAAACTCCTCCACTGCCGTGCGACTCCATATTGAACAGGTAAAAATCATGGACGACCCTGGTGGCATTTTTCGTGCAGCATAACGAGTCACATAAAATGTGCCCATTACATTAATATCTACGATTCTTTTGAACATATCTTCGACCACATCATCTTCATCAAGAACAGGCGTAATTCTCTCTAACCCGGCATTGTTGATTAGAATATCTATTCGATCGAATTGTTCTAGCGCCTGCTTAACCGCTGACAAATCCGCAATGTCACATCGGATGCCGTTTACCGTCACTCCGGTTTCCCGGGAAAGACAGGTCGCAGTGTTTTCAACTTCTTCATTATCAGCAAGAATTGTAACGTTCGCACCTGCAGCGGCAAATCCTTTGGCAACCCCATATCCGATACCTCTGCTTGCACCGGTAACTAAAACATTTTTGCCACTAAAGTTATAAATCACGCTCCTTTGCAAAATAATCAGCCGCCGATCTCTTGCCGTTGGGAGCGCATTAATGCCATGATGTGCCTCTCAGCTTCAATATATCCAGGCAGGTCAAGCGCTTCCTCTTTGATCATTACCCTCTGGCGGTTTTTGTATTCTACCGGGCCATCTTCCATCACTGTGCCAGGATGACCTGAAAAAAAGACGATACGATCTCCGAGGAACAACGCTTCTTCAATATCGTGAGTGACCATCACTACTGTTGTGTCGGTAGATTCGATGATAGAAGCCATTAGCTCTTGCATGTTCCATCTGGTTTCAGCATCCAATGCGCCAAAGGGTTCATCCATAAGAATCACACTGGGTTTGTTTGCCAACGTGCGCGCAATGGCTACGCGTTGCTTCATACCGCCAGATAGCTGACTCGGGTACGCATCCTTAAACTTGGTTAGCTGGACGATGTCTAAAAAGTGTGCCGCAATTTGCTCGCGCTCCCTCGCGGCTACTCCATTGCACTTCATGCCATACTCAACATTTTTGTTGACAGTTAACCAATCGAATGACGTATAGTTTTGAAACACCATCCCACGATGACGATCAGGCCCTTCGATAATTTTCCCATCAAGTAAAATACGCCCGGTGGTCGGTGTTTCCAGGCCTGCTACCATTCGCAGAACCGTAGATTTCCCGCAGCCAGAGGGGCCAAGCAAAACACAGTATTCGTTGCGTTGGACAGAGAAACTGACGTCTACGATAGCGTCTATAGTTGAACCGTTATTGTGGGTATAAGTCTTTCCCGCATTTTCAACAACCAGCTTTACCGAATCATTTTTATTAAAATTTGTTGCCATTGTTATCTTGGTGTTTTCAATATCTGATTTCTCTATCGCTCATTGTTATACAGATAACCAAAAAAAACTCGATGCATCCATCGAAACAGAAGGTCGAACAACAAGCCTAGAATACCGATCACCAGGATACCTGCCATGATTTCGTCGGTATGCAGGAATCGTCGGGCACGCATCATCATGGCGCCTATCCCCGTAGTCGATGCGACGATTTCTGCTATGACTAGATAGGTCCAACTTACCGCCAACATTTGGCGCATTGCAATAACAACGTTAGGAAGAACCGCAGGCACGATTACCGTCCATAAAACCCGTTTCTGCGAAGCACCCAGAGTAAGTGAAGTTTCGATTAGCTCGATACGGACCTGCCTCGTATAATCCATTATCAGGGTGATTAAAAAGAACACGACACCGATAAACAGTAATGCCAGTTTCGGTCCTTCACCGGTGCCTAGCCACATTAATAAAATAGGGATGAATGCCGGGGCTGGAAGATATCGCCATGCGGAGACAAAAGGATTCAAAAATGACTCGGCCGTTGCGAAGGTTCCCATTAAAATGCCCAACGGCACCGCAACGACACAGGCACCCAGGAAACTTCCAATAACTCGAAGAATACTAATCCCAATATCATTTAAGAAGTTACCTTCAACTATCAGGGAATATAATGCGGTGAGCACCTTTTCAGGCGGTGGGACCAGAAGCAGGTTCACCTTTTCAAATATAACGGCTAGCTCCCATGCGGTAAAAAAAATCACCCATATGGACACGCCCCAAAGGATCGAAGCAGTCCGAGATATTGGTTTTCTGATCATTGATCTGAGATAAGTTAGACTTCCTGAAAATTATATATTTTATTCAAGGTAACGCCGAAATTCGAATGGCCTTGTCTGGATTGGGCGGCTTAGTGTTTCCGGACAGTTCGGAAATCATATAACGATCTCAATTAATATCGTATTCAAAGTATCCACGAAGTCAGAAACTGTCTAACTTCGTGGATTCAGTAAAACGATAGATAGGACCCTCTATTATTTTAGGTCTTGCGTCTATTCTTTTGCGGAAATAGACTGTCGATAGCCGCTGTTCAAGAGATCATTTACCAACGAACAATCTACAGCAGATGAAGAATCAACGACTTTATCCATCAGGCCAAGCTTCACCCACCACTCATTAATAAAAGTCACAACGTCTACCATAGAGCCATTTTTTAAACCAAATGGCGGCTCTCCCTCCAATGCTCCGCACACTCTGGCGGTCTCATCAAAATCATACATATAAATACCGCCATCGAAAAATTTACCGTTAGTACCAATAACGTATCCAATATCTTCTTCGGGCCATTGCAGAAACTCAGCGAACATCTTATTCGCTTGTTCGGTATTATCATGCCAGTATTGCACCGCATCCCAGCGCGCTTTGAGCACATCAATTGCAGTTTGGCGTCTAGACTCGATAAAGTTTTTGTTCATATAAATCACATCCATGAAAATGCCGGTCTCGAGCATTTCAGGATTAGCCGTGTGAATTGCACTGTAGGCGCCTTCGCGATTGGCCAGAACCTTTGAAATCCACGGTTCGTATAAATACGCGGCGGCTAAATCACCAGACATCATCGGACCCACAGCCTCATCCGCGTTGAGATTCACCCATTCCACATCATCAGGCGCAACGTCAATTTTCTCTAACATCAATCCCATCAAAAGGTGTCCGATATAGGCCTGGGGAGCGGCAACCTTCTGCCCCTTAATATTCTCTGCGGTTACGTCTGGTGAAAATATGATGTGATCTACGCCGTAGGAAGGGTTTGTAAATGCCACATTAACAACCGGAGTTCCACGCTCGGCAATTAAGGGAGTGTAATCACCGGTGCACATGTAAACATCTATTTGTCCGGCCGCCGTCGCAAGATGCCCACCGATCGGATCTTCAAACAAGGTGAAATTGTACTCTAGATCAGGAGAGAGACCCGCCTCCTCAGCGATTTTGAGCATGGCGTAGCCAGGCCACGAAACACAAATCCCCACGTTAACTTTTTCAGCGGCGTTGACATTAAGTGAAAATATAAAGGCTAAAACTGAACCGCCAATAGCATTTTTTACTAGCTTGATATAATTCATAAGACCTCTCCTGCACCCTGCGTTGCAGGATATTGTTAAAGTAATCAACCGACACACTAAACTACAGCGTCGCTATAGTAACTCCGAAAATAAA
>JAIBDK010000003.1 GCA_024679435.1 Gammaproteobacteria bacterium
CTGCGCTGCACAGTCTGTCAAAGCCGTTGTTTGAGAATTTAGATCGCATTGAAGTGTCTCCCCGACATCATCCTGCGATAAATTCTTTATCTGAGATGGAGCACCTGTTGTTGCCTGAGGCGCAATCGTTGTTTCAGACATTGATGGACGCGAGTTTGGTACTTGCATGGCAGAACAGCTATAGCATTGAAGACGGATTCGGACAGGAATATCTGGACAGGTATGCCTGGTGCGATATTATCGGACCCCATGGGGTTTTTATTTCCCATCAGTATCGAATTGGTTTCGGCTACTGGCGGAAAGGTCTGTTTTACCCGGCACATAGCCATGAACCTGAAGAGATATACTGGGTACTGGGAGGAGGAGGTCGATTTTCAAAGTTTCATGAGCCTGCCCAACATCGAGCACCTGGATCAGTGATTCACCATCAACCCTTTGATTGGCATTCCATAGACATGACTGAAAATCCTATGCTGGTTCTGTTTTTCTGGAAGGGTGCAAACCTGCACAGAAAATCAGATTTCTGACCGTTGTTTGTGCAGCCGGTTCTAGTTCAGCATCAGGTCGGTCTGGCTTTTAGATACCTGTATTCGGTGACCGGGAAACTGTACAGAAAACCGGCTGCCTTCTCCGGGTTTACTTTTGATTGTTAAAACAGCTTCATGCCGGTTTACGATATGGTTAACGATGGCAAGTCCAAGGCCGGTTCCTCCGCTTTCCCGGGAACGGGCAGGATCAGAGCGGTAGAATCTTTCAGTGACTCTCGGTATATCCTGTTCATCGATTCCAATGCCCGTATCTGAGACCGTCAGAATTCCCCCGTTCTCCGATACGTTCCATTCACTTCGAATCGATCCGTGATCAGGGGTATAGCGAATAGCATTTGAGAGCAGGTTGGTTATCAGACTCTGGATTTCTTCAATATTACAGAGCAAAAGGCAGTTACCAAAGGTTTTCAGAGAAATATCGTGATGGCTCGAAGCGCTCAGTACCTTAGCGTTTTTGCATGCTGATTCAAGTAAAGGGTCTATTGCAGTAAAACTGTGTTCCTGAGTGGTAGTTGATTCTTCGAGTCGGGAAAGCAACAGCATATCTTCAATGATTTGTTTGATTCTTTCGGTTTGCTGATACATCTGATCAACAGCCGGTTTCCATTCGTCGCTGATACCTGATGACTGATCCAGTTTCATCATTTCGAGATATCCGTAAAGTACGCTAACCGGAGTACGCAGCTCATGGGAGGCATTGGAGACGAAATCGCGCCGCACCAGCTCGAGGGCCTTGATCTGACTGATATCTCTGGCCTGAAGCAACAGTTGATTCTGATGATAGGGAACGATACGAATCCGGATCGTCAATGCCCTGTTTCCCGGTGCTGCACAATCCAGAAGTGTACTATAGTCACCTGCATCGAGATATTTAACAAGATCTTCCTGATCAATTATACCGGTCAGCTTTTCCCTGAAGTTGGTTTCCAGCGTAAAACCAAACCATTGTTCGGCGGTCCTGTTTGCCCAGTTGAGACGCATTTTTCCATCCAGTGCAATAATGGCGTCGGCACGCCATGATGTATGGCCATGGGAATCTTCTTTGCTGTTTTCAGCATCCAGTTGATCGATGGCAATCGGAGTACCTGCCTGATCCTTACTGATGGTATTTTCCGAGGTGCTGGGAAATTTCCGGGAATCCAGCCAGGTTCGCAGATACAACCATCCGACCAGAGAAATGGCCAGAACCAGTATAGTCGCAGGAAGGAAATTCATTGCAGAATCAGAACAAGATGGATTTGCACCCCGATTAATCCAAAGTCAGTCGGTAACCGACCCCACGGACAGTTTTGATCAGATTAGCGTGTCCTGCAGCTTCCAGTATTGATCTTAACCTGCGGATGTATACATCAACTGTTCTTTCGTCTACGTAACTGTCCTTTCCCCAGACCTTGTCCAGTAACTGAACTCGACTATAAACCCGGTTCGGTTTGCGAATAAATAGATACAGCAGCTCAAACTCCTTTAACCCAATTTCAACAACCATATTATTAATGGTTAGGATATGTGCATCCGGATTTATTAGAATGTCTTTATGGCTTAAAGTTTCACCAGATTGTTGAGGTTTTGCACGCCGGATTGCTGCTCTTACCCTGGCCAGTAGTTCGTTGGTAGAAAAAGGCTTGGTAACATAGTCATCAGCTCCGCAGTCAAGTCCACGGATTTTGTCTTCCTCGTCTCCTTTGGCGGTCACCATAATGATGTTTATATCAGTGGTCACGGGGTGACTTTTTAATCTGGCGGCATATTCAATACCGTCCATTCCTGGAAGCATCCAGTCCAGTAAAATGACATCCGGTAGTTTTTGCTCAAGGCACTTGTCTGCTTCAGCAGTATCCTGGGCCAGCATGGTGTCAAACCCGTTTCTCTGAAGCATAAACTTAAGCATGCTGCTCAGAGCTGCATCATCTTCTACGACGAGGACAGTATTTTTATTCATGGTGGCATTTAAGCGCAATTGTGTTACAAATACATGACATATGTGGCCAAATTTCTGTAAGAACAGTTCTTTTGTGCATTTTTTCGGACAGAAGAACTCTAGTTGTTTGTCTCCCAAATCTATCAATTTCCCAGTTTTAGGGAATTTCTATTCTTGGCAGATGCAAATTTAAGTACGTTTTAACCATGTTTATGGTTATGTTCCTGTATTTGATCTCAGAATCAGTATAATCGCCGCATTCGCAAACCGAGATGAGAAAATGATATCCAATCCCCTTGCAAATCTGGTTAAACGTTCACCCCTGGTTTCAATTCAGGAGCATATGCGAGCGGTACTCGAATGTGCCCGTGAAGTTCCCGGGTTGTTGGAAGCGCTGAGTGATGGCAATACTTTGGAGTTTGAACAAATCAAGGATCGAATTTGTGCCAAGGAAGATGAAGCTGACAAGATAAAAAATGCACTGCGTGGACGACTGCCCAAAAGTCTGTTTATGCCAATCGATCGTCGGGATTTACTGGAGGTCTTGCATATTCAGGACAGTATTGCTGATACCGCTCAGGATATTGCTGATTTGTTGTTCGAGCGTCAAATGAAAATTCCCGAAGAAATGAAAGAGCCTATTCTGGTGGCCACCAGAAGCAGTCTGGATGTGTGTGAGTTCTCTCTCAAGGTTATCGAAGAGCTTGATGAGTTGCTGGAAATGGGGTTTCGCGGCAATGAAGCCAGGCAGGTTGAAGAAATGGTCGATAAGCTCAATCGCATTGAGGATGATGCCGATGCGGCGGAACGGGCTCTGGCCCAGACGTTGTTTCGAATTGAATCTAAACTCGACCCGGTGTCTGTGATTATGTGGTATCGGATCATAGAGTGGATTGGCGACCTTGCCGATTACGCCGAAAAAGTTGGCGATCGAATCCGACTTTTTATTGCACGCTAAATTATTTTGACACGCAAAATAATGAACATCCCTGGCAGATTCTAGTTAGAGAATTATGGATATATTAATTGAACACGGCGCCGTATTTATCGGCATAGCAATAGTTTTTGGTCTGTTCATGACATGGGGTATTGGCGCTAACGATGTTGCAAATGCCATGGGTACCTCGGTAGGCTCCAGGGCCATTACCGTCAAGCAGGCGATTGTGATTGCTGCGGTTTTTGAGTTTGCAGGTGCTTTTCTTGCTGGCGGTCATGTTACCAAGACAATTCGAAAGGGAATTATTGATCCATCCATGATTTCCAGTCAGCCAGAAATTTTGGTCTACGGGATGTTGGCGGCGTTGCTGGCTTCTGCTACCTGGTTGTTTATTGCTTCAACCCGGGGTTGGCCGGTCTCAACTACCCATACCATAGTAGGGGCAATTGTTGGATTTGGTATTGTGGGTATCGGCCCGAATGCAGTTCAATGGACCAAGATCAGCACCATTGTGGCCAGTTGGATTGTTTCACCAGTTGTGGGGGGAGTTATCGCCTATTTACTGATGATCAGTATTCGTAAGCTGATTCTTAATAATGCGCACCCATTTGAAAAAGCCAAGCAATGGGCGCCGCTGTATGTGTTTATGGTGGGCTTTATTGTCGCGTTGGTCACGGTGTTTAAGGGGCTGAAACACCTCAGTATCGACCTTACAGTTTTGCAGAGCTTTCTGGTGGCCGTTCTTGTCGGGTTGCTGGCTTCATTTCTGGGTTGGCTATTAATCCGGAAAATACGCGTGGATAAGGAGGCAGATAAAGATTTTCACTTCGCCAGCGTTGAGAAAGTATTTACTCCAATGATGTTGTTTACTGCCAGTGCCATGGCATTTGCCCACGGTTCTAACGATGTGGCCAATGGTATTGGCCCCCTGGCTGCGGTAGTGAGTATCGTCGGTTCAGGAGGTGAGCTGGCTCAAAAATCTACGTTGCCTATCTGGATTCTATTTTTAGGAGGAGGTGGAATTGTCGTAGGCCTGGCAACAATGGGTTATCGGGTAATGCGGACCATTGGTGAAAAAATTACGCCACTAACGCCAACAAAGGGGTTCTGTGCGACGCTTGCGGCAGCGGCTACAGTAGTTATCGCCTCTCGAACGGGGCTGCCTGTCTCAACGACTCAGATTGCAGTGGGTGGCGTTATCGGTGTCGGTATGGCCAGAGGGATTGGTGCGATCGATTTGCGAGTTGTTGGTGGGGTTTTCGTATCCTGGCTGATTACCTTGCCGGTAGGCGGTATTTTGGCGGCGCTGTTCTTTTTTACCCTGAAAGGGATGTTCAGTTAACTGGTTTCAGATTAGCCCACTACGGGTCTGTTTGGCCCGGAATGCCATCGGAACATTTTCTACTATGTTTTTTGTCTTTCAGGCAAGGATGAAAAAACAGGGAAATCAATTTATCAGGTTGACTAGCTTCGCGATACCTTCTTCAATTCGATTCGTCGGGATCGATGAAAAGCCCAGTCGGAAAAAATTTTTCGGCCGATTGTTGCCATGAAAAAATACTTCGCCGGGCTCAAAAAGAATTCCAGATTTGGCCGCTGTCATTGCCAGTGTGCTGGCATTCAGTGAATCAGGCCCTTCAATCCAGAATGCGGATCCGCCAAACGTGGGTCTGTAACTATTTCCGGGAAAGTGGACTTCGAGCAAGTCTCCAAGCAAAGTCCACCTTTCGTGAAGGGTATGACTAAGTCGATTGATAAGCGCATCGTGGTAGCCACGTTTAAGGAATTCAGTAATGATGAACTGATTGTTGCTTGGAGGATGCCTCAACATCAATCTTCTTAAGGACCGAGCCTGCTTGACAAATTCCCTTGGTGCAACCAAATATCCCAGCCGAATGCCCGGTGCCAGGGTTTTTGACAGGCTGCCGACATAGATAACCCGGCCATCGTTATCAAGGCTTTTAAGAGCTGGTGTTGGGTCGCCGACATAATTGAACTCTGATTCATAATCATCTTCGATCAAAATGACATTATGCGTGTGTGCCTGCTCCAGTAATTCAATTCGGCGATCCCGAGGCATGGTTACGGTGCTTGGGTAATGATGGCTTGGCGTTGTATAAACACAGTCGCATTTGGCAAATTTATCATTAGGGATCAATCCGTAGCGATCGACTTCAAGTGGGATTGTTTTGGGTGTAAACACCGAGAATGTGCTTTCTGCATCGACATACCCCGGCGATTCAAACCCCATGGTTTTATCCATATTAAGGAGCAATTGAGCAGCTAGATAAATTCCCTGTTGAGCTCCAACTGTGATCAGAATTTCGTCAGGTTCAGCCCACACACCTCGGCGAGGTAAAACTTTTTTGTGGATCTGGTCAATCAGTTCAGCGTGGTCCTGGTCGACCTGATCTTTCGCCCAGTCATGAATAGCAGTAACAGCGACTGCTTCTCTCGCACATTCACGCCAGTCGGCAATGGGGAAAATCTGTCTGTCATATTGCCCGCAAATGAACGGGTAGGGATATCGGAACCAGGTTGCAGGCTTGGTATTTTGTCGAAAATCATCTGGTGAGATGACCAGAGTATCTTTCCAGTTTATCTTGCTTTCGAATAGCCTCGACTGGCGCGGGGAGTCAACCCTGCCCTTAAGAATATCTGCATTGACATAGAAGCCACTTCTTTCCCGAGCGATTAAAAATCCTTCATCCACAAGATTTTGGTAGGCATGAACGACGGTGTTTCGAGCCACAGAGAGTTGCCGTGATAGCTTTCGGCTTGATGGTAATGGTGTATCCAGAGCCAGATGGCGTTCGAGAATAGAATTAACGATCATTTCCTGAATACGTGACTGTAAAGTGCCCTTGGCATGGTCAGGTAGCTGGAACAGATATTCAGTCACAATGATGAGGCTCTGAAATGAACGTTAATGCCATTATAACGCCCTGACGGGCAAAATATGGAAATTCAATGAGGTTTAAAAGGTTGCGCAATTTCTGTTTGAAACGTATAACCACACCATGCGTTTTATTCTCTTTTTTATAGCTTTTATGTGTGTAAGCGTTGCATCTTTGTCCATTTCCATGGCAGGTAGCGCTAAGGTTGTGCGAGTTGGTTTTTTTAACGAATGGCCAAGCCCTAATCTCGTGGCAATAGCTGAAAAAACTTACGATGCTGAAATGGGCGTTGAGATTGAATGGAAAGCATTCGAAACCAGCTATGACATTAACAGAGCCTTTAAAAATAATGAGTTGGATATTGCTTATGCGCACGAAATAGTTCCGTTTATGGATGCCGTATCACAGGGTATTGATATAGTTGCAACGGGCATCGCAATTTCTTATCCGGAGCTGGATGCCTGTGTTATCAGTGATCATGCCGATATTGACCGGCAGAACATCATGGACCTTGAAGGTCGGAAGGTATTTGTTCAGACCGGCGGAATGACACATTATCGCTTGATCAGAATGCTTGATCATCTCGGTGTTGATATTCAGAATATGCAGGTCATCGCCGTGGGTCATGGTGCCGCTGCCACCAAAGCAGTTTATAGGGGAATGGGGGCATTGGGCTGCGCTTACGGCGGACCTGTGCGGCAAATGCAAAAAAAAGGGCGGCTTTTAATGTCCGGAGATGAGATGGACGAGATCGGCCTGAAATTTTTTGATTTTGTCACTATGTCTAGAGCCTTTGTTGAAGAGCAGGCTGAGCTCGGCAAGCAGTTTCTGGAGATTACCAACCGCTTTAATGATGCTTTTAAACGCGACCCCGGTTCGATGAAAAAGAAAATTGCAACTGCTTCGAATTTATCTTTGATGACGACTAATGTATTTATGAAGCCATTTTACTTCCCTGATAATAGCCAGCAGGCATTGGCTGAATGGCTGGGGGATGGCGGGGCGGTAGAGGACCTAATGCGTGATTTGGCGGCTTTTCTTGGCAAGTCTGGAAAACTGGAAACCCCTATTTTGGACTATAGCGAATTCATAGATAACGATCTGCTTGAGCAAGCGATATTAGATTCAGATTTTCAGTAATATCTGAGTAATAACTTCCGACTATATTCTGGAATCCAGTAGTTAAAAGCAGATATTTATTCTGCTATACTGAATGGGTTCCTGGCTATCGCCTTCGAGACGTGGGTTCATATTTTTTATGGGCATCATTTTCGGAAGATTGCTGATGGAAAACACAGGTTTTTAAATGCTAACGTCCTTAATGGCGGCGGCTAACACAATTGGAGAATCATTATAATGAGCAAACCTACTATTAACACAAACAGACGAAAGGTAATCAAGGGATCAGCGGTTGCAGCAACAGCTGCCGCTGTAGGCCCATGGGTTGTAAGCCCAAAGGTTTTATCCTCTTCGGGTGAAGTAAACTGCACAATCTGGACTGACTATATCCCAGCTAATGTCATCGAAGACTTTACAGCAGCAACTGGAATTACGGTCAACTACAAGGAACTCGGTTCCAACGAAGAATTAATCAATCAGATGAAAGCCACTAAAGGTGCCGGTGTGGATCTTTGTAGTCCAACCAATAACCGCTCTGGTCAATGGGTTGATTTGGACCTTTTGCAGCCATTTGATTATGCGAAAATCACCAATATTGATAACGTAAACCCGGCGATGCTTAAAGTGGGTGATACAGAATGGAATTTTGGTGGTAAAGGTTCTCACTGGCTGCCGTTTGTCTGGGGAACTGAAGCGATAGGTTGGCGGACTGATTTATATACCCCTCCGGGTGGCGTTCCAAGTTACGGGAATGTCTGGGATCCTGAAAACGAAGGTAAGACTATGATCCGACCACACAGTGGAATGCTGGGTGCCGGACTTTATATGGAAACCATTGGTGAATTAGAGCCGGGTGATGTTTGGAAGGCTTATTCATCTGAAGAAGCAATGCGTCCGGTTTGGGAAAAAATAACTGCCTTTTGTATTGCCCGTAAGTCTCAGATCAAGTTGTTCTGGAATGATACTGACAGTCAGAAAAACGGCTTGCTCAATGATGGTGTTGTAGTGGGTCAAACCTGGGACGGCCCCGTTCTTTCCATGAAGTCACAGGGTGAGCCAGTTACTTATCAGGCGCCTAAAGAAGGAGCCATGGCCTGGGTGGATAGTCTTGCAATGTCTGCTGCGGCTGAAAACGTTGAGCAGGCTTACGAACTTATCAAATACGTTTTTGATCCCGCAGTCGCCGGAAAGTCGATTAATACTCATGGGTATAATTCGGCAGTACTTGGTGCGGATGCCCATACTGACGATAACTATAAGAAGAACTTTGCAGAAGCTTATCCTGGTGATTCTTTGGCAAATCTTAACCCATGGCCTGCAGAAGGTCAGTGGTATGCGGACGTCCGAACTGAGTATAGAAACAAGTTCGTTAACGCATAGCGGTTTTTTTGCGACCAAATGCCCTCCCAGTGAGGGCATTTTTTTAATTAGATTTTGATATATTATTACAACTACTAAACAAGGCAGGTCGAGACCATGAGCGCAGATGTGCAACTTGACGATGTGTGGATCCGGTTTGGAGATTTTGTCGCCGCCCGTGACGTAAACATTCATATCAAGCAAGGCGAGTTTTTCAGTTTTCTGGGCCCTTCTGGATGTGGAAAAACAACCTTGTTGCGTGCGGTATCCGGATTTCTGGAACCTTCAGACGGCAGGGTGCTTATTGGTGGTCAGGATATGGCCGGAATCGGCCCCAATAAACGGCCTACCGCGCTAATTTTTCAGAATCTAGCGTTGTTTCCGTTGATGACGGTTTGGGAAAACATCGCTTTTGCACTGGAAGTTAAAGGAATTGAAAAAGTGGCACGGAAGAAGAAAGCCGAAGAGTTGCTCGAACTGATTGCTTTACCCGGTCAGGGAGACAAGATGGTCAATGAGCTCTCCGGTGGCCAGAAACAACGAGTTGCTATCGCCAGAGCTCTGGCTGCAGAACCCAGTGTTTTATTACTGGACGAGCCTCTTTCTGCGCTCGATCTCAAGTTACGCCAGCATATGCGGACAGAGCTTCGTGCAATACAACGGCGAGTAGGCATTACATTCATATATATTACTCACGATCAGGGTGAGGCCCTGACTATGTCGGATAATGTTGCGGTTATGAGTCAGGGTGTCATCGAACAGGTGGCTGATGGATCAACTATTTATGATCATCCTGAAAGCGCGTTCGTAGCGTCATTCGTGGGCGAGAACAACTTGTTTTCGGGTAAGGTGACACAGATTGACGATGACTTTGCGATGGTGGATACCCCTTCAGGTACGTTGCGGGCCAGACATGGCCGGAAAAACGGTCAGGGACAGCTAAAAGTCGGTGATCCTGCGTACGTATTTGTTCGTCCGGAATCGCTAAAGTTTGATGATGATAAAACGATGGACAACCAGATGCAGGCGGTTGTCGATCAGCAGGAGTTTGAAGGAAATCTCTGGCAGGTTTTCTTTAAAGTCCTCGGCAGTGAAAAACGAATTAAATTATCTATGGTGAATGATGGCGGTTCTGTCGGGCACGATACCGGATCTGAAGTAACGCTGGGGTTTAGTTCGAAATTGGGTGTCGCTCTCCCACTTGGCGGTTTGGCCGCGGAATAATTGACGCAATCCTGAAGAATTTCCTATGGCTCAATATTGGCAAAACTTTTTTCGAAAAAACGGCACGGCACTGGCGCTATTTCTGCTAATTTCTGTGGGCTTCTGGATTTTTCTAATGATAGTCCTTCCCCAGCTGTTTATGATGGATTTCTCCTTTAGGACAAATGTTCCACCTCCACAATGGGGGTCAGAAACGCATCACTATACCCTCGAGCATTATAAATATATGCTTTATGGAAGTTCCCAAAGCACGGATTCGTATAATTATGTAGATTTATCCGTATTTGGTCGAACCCTTATGGCTGCGACGTTTGTCACGCTAATCGATCTGGCGTTATGTTACCCCGTTGCCTATTATTTAGCGCATGTTGCCAAAGGGGGCTGGTCTCGGCTGATGGTGATGTCGCTGATCGTGCCATTCTGGGTGAACGAGCTTTTACGGGCCTTCGCTTTTAAGATTATGTTTGGGGCTAACGGAATTATTAACAATACGCTAATCTGGATTGGTATTCTTGACCAGCCGTATGATTTTATCCATGATGGTGTCGCGCTCTATTCTGGGCTTTCTTACGCGTATATCCTGCTGATGATTTTCCCAATCTATAATGCGGTTGAAAGCCTCGATAGAAACCAGATTGAGGCGGCCCGGGATCTGGGGTCTCCCTGGTGGAGAATTCACTGGAGAATTGTCATTCCACATACCAAGCCTGGTATCACCTCCGGTTGTACGATGGTGTTTATGCTAACGGCAGGGGCCTTGGCAGCTCCTCAAATTCTGGGCGGGCCAAGTAGTTTATGGTTTACCCAGATCATATATCAGTCTTTTAATCAGGCAGGTAACTGGGCCCGCGGTTCTGCATACGCTATTATTTTACTGGGTACCTGCATCATATTTGTCCTTTTGATGATGCGTGTGTTTAAGGTTAAGCTGGGGGAAATTGCCAGATGACCTCGGATAGGATTCGGCAGTTTTTTTCGGTTTTGTTTGTTCTGGGGTTTTTTGCTTATTTGTTTGGTCCGCTCATCATAATGAGCTTTACCGCATTTAATAGTTCCTCATTTCCCAGAGTGACTCCCTGGGAGTGTTTCACCGTTGAATGGTTTGATGTTCTCCGCAATGATGCAAAGCTTATCGAAGGGTTGCGAAACAGTTTTCTGATCGGTATTGGTGTGGTTGTGGTTTCCGTGCCTTTAGGACTTGCGGGGGCCCTGATGCTGACTCAGGTAAAAGAAAGGGTGCGTCCGTGGTATTACACCATAGTGATATCTCCGATTTTGGTGCCGGGTGTCGTACTTGGTATCTCCACTTTATTGTTCTGGGACAGGGTGGGGCACATGTTTGGTGCAAGCAGAGACTCGATTTTCTACGACGGTTTTTTTCTTACTATCATCGGTCAGGCAACATTTATTTCTGCTTATACCATGCTGGTTTTTATATCGCGTCTGCAACGTTTCGATCGAGATCTTGAGGACGCGTCGTTGGACCTTGGGGCCACTCACGTCCAAACTTTTAGAAAAATTCTGTTACCTTTTTTAAAGCCGGCAATTGCATCCGCTTGTGTTCTGGCATTTCTGGCTTCCTTTGAAAATTACAATACGACGGTTTTTACAATTATCTCGGAAAGTACGATAACTACTTTTCTTGCTGCCAAGGTTCGGCATGGTATTAATCCTTCAATTAGTGCTCTGGCGGTTTCAATAGTAGTCCTCACTCTATTGGGTGCGGCACTTCATGAGGTGTTGCAGCGCAGGGAGATGGCGGCTGCAAAAGCGGCAGAGAAAATTGCCGCTGGAGCACAAACTTCTCGCGTAAAGCAAAAAAAGTTTATATTTGATCCAGCTGTGCTCATTATTCTTGCAGTATTCATTGCAGGTTTGGGGACAACCTATTTTGCCGGTACGATTGGTGTTGAGCAATGCAAGGCTGAAAAGCTTGCTGAAAAGAAGCGGATTACAGCGGAAAAGGTGAAGGCCCGGCAACAGAAAGCGATGTTTGAACAGGCCGGAAAAGACGCGGGTACGGCCTCCTCAGGTCTGAATGTTCCAGCCAAGGATAAAGATAAGTCTGATCGCGCAGGAACGGCGAATTTCAACTCTATTTTCTCTACGGGAAATCTGAATGATCAGGTGGGAGTCGGTTCGGACAATGCTGAAGAAAAGCCTCAGAGCGAAGCAGAAAAGGCAGAACGAGCCGGCACTCAAAATTTTAACAGTATCTTTGATCCTAATAACCTGAAAGAGCAATCGGGGAGTAGCAGTGATAACTGATTTTTTCTGTGAGAATCGTTTTAGCCTCAATAAGCGCTCGTTTTTAAAAAAGAGGCTGATCGAGTGGGTTTGATAACGACCTGCATCGGCGCTTATCCAAAGCCTGAAAGTGTCAAACTTCCCGACTGGTTCACCATCCCGGACGGGCCGGATTCTGCCGATCCTACCAAACAGTGGGTCCAGGCCATGGATGATCTAGGTCCGAAAGCCGCTGAAATCATTAATAAGGGCATCGGCGAGGCCATTGCGGACCAGATTGACTGTGGAATTGATGTCCCCACGGACGGTGAAATAGTGCGTGAAAATTACATACACTATCACTGCCGTCATCTGAATGGATTTGATTTTGCGCATCTCACCAATAAACAGGTTCGAGGGGGCAATTATTCTGCCAATCTGCCTTCTATTGTGGGACCGGTCTCGTTGAAAAAGGCATATATCGTTAGTGACTGGAAAAATGCTCAGGGATTTACTGACCGCCCGGTTAAAATAACCCTGCCCGGGCCAATGACTGTGGCAGACACGAATGCCGATAATTTTTACAATGATCCGAAAAAGCTGGGTTCGGATCTTGCTGACGCCTTGAATAAGGAGGTATTGGCGCTTGCAGATGCCGGATGTATCCATATTCAGATCGATGAGCCGGTTTTTGCCAGACAGCCTCAGAACGCCCTCGATTTCGGGTTTGAAAACCTCGAAAAAGCGTTTCATGGCTGCCCCGATCATGTAATCCGGACTGTGCATATGTGTTGCGGCTATCCGGATCGGCTGGACCATCCGGATTACCCAAAAGCAGATCAGCAGGCTTATCATCAGATTGCGGATTCGGTCGAGTATTCTTCTATAGATGCAGTATCATTTGAAGATGCCCATAGACATAATGACCTCCATTTGCTTGAACGATTCGAGAAGACGAGCGTTATTTTCGGCGCAGTGGCAATTGCTAGAAGCAGGGTTGAAACGGTTGAGGAAATCCGTGACCGCTTGAAACAGGCGTTGCAGCACATCGATGCTCACAGACTCATTGCCGCCCCGGATTGTGGTCTTGGGCTTCTTGGGCGAGAAATTGCCATGGCTAAACTCAGAAATCTCAGTGAGGCGGCCGGTTCTGTATAGGATCTTGTTCGGATCAGTTGTTTTGTTACTGTCCGGAACTGTTTATGCTGACGGCACTGTTTCCGGCTGGAATCGATTCGTATATCTGGCTTACAGACTTGAAGTCACCAGTTATTGTAGCCTCACAACGCAACGTGCTGTTGATGGATATCAGCAAATGCGGCAGGAACTGCTGATACAGTACCGATTCAATAAAAGCCTGATAGAATCCGCTCAGGGAGAGGCGTGGAAACTGGCCTATCGTGAATGGGACAACAGAGGGCTTGGCGGATTTCGTCGTTGGTGTGCCAGAGATGGTCAACACTACCTTGATTTTCTTGAAAGTATTCCCGTTTCTGATAAAAATTGATTGAAATTCCCAAGGCGCTGGAATACATTGAGCGCCCAACAAAATCCGAGCAGGATGACTACCTTTTGACCATAGGAAAACTGTAATGACAAGAGATTCAACGAATATTCAGAAACTTCACCATTTTGTTGGAGGACGAAAAATTGATGGTAACAGCGGGCGTTTTGGGGATGTCTTCAATCCGGCTCTGGGGATTGTGACCAAACATGCCCCTCTTGCAAGTAAAGAAGAGGTTGAACAGGCTATTTCCGTTGCCCAGGAAGCTTTTCCGGCATGGGCTGCAACTTCTGCTGGTCGTCGCGCTCAGGTGATGTTCAATTTTCGTGACCTGATACGTTCAAATATGGACAGAATAGCTGAATTAGTATCGTCTGAGCACGGCAAAACACTTGATGATGCGAAGGGCTCTACGACTCGCGGGCTCGAGGTGGTCGAGTTTGCATGCGGGATTTCCCAGATGTTGAAAGGCGAGTATTCGGCAAATGTTGCGGGCGGAGTTGATTCCTGGAGTACCCGACAGGCTTTAGGTGTCTGTGCGGGAATCACGCCTTTTAATTTTCCCGCGATGGTGCCGATGTGGATGTTTCCCATGGCTATCGCCTGTGGCAATACTTTTGTACTGAAGCCGTCAGAGCGTGATCCATCCTGCCCCTTGTTTCTGGCTGAGTTGTTGAAAGAAGCTGGATTGCCTGATGGGGTTTTCAACGTCATCAACGGTGATAAAGAAGCCGTTGATACGCTGTTGACAGATGACCGGGTACAGGCGGTCAGTTTTGTCGGTTCTACCACTATTGGCGAATATATTTATCGCACGGGCACTGCCAGCAACAAACGGGTTCAGGCACTTTGCGGTGCGAAAAACCATATGGTAGTGATGCCGGATGCAGACATGGACCAGGTCACTGATGCGGTTATGGGTGCGGCATACGGTTCTGCTGGAGAACGCTGCATGGCGATTTCTGTCGTTGTGTCTGTTGGTGATGAACCGGCGGATGCATTGATTGAGAAACTCGTGCCAAGACTCGACAGCCTTAAAGTAGGGCCTTACACCGAGGGGGCAACAGAAATGGGTCCGGTAATAAATCCGGATGCCAAGGCGAAAATTGAAAACTATATCGGTCAGGGCGTAGAACAGGGTGCGACTCTGGTGCGTGATGGAAGGGGAATAGTGGTTGAGGGATCAGAAAACGGTTGTTTTGTCGGTGCTACCGTATTCGATAACGTGACTACTGAAATGAGCATTTATACCGATGAGATATTTGGTCCGGTATTGAGTATTGTGCGAGCCGAGAGTTATGAAGAAGCTTTGCAGATGATCAATGATCATGAGTATGGAAACGGTACTGCAATATTTACTCGTGACGGAGATACCGCAAGAGATTTCAGCGATCGTGTCCAGATCGGCATGGTTGGAGTCAACGTACCCATTCCTGTGCCGATGGCATTCCACAGTTTTGGTGGCTGGAAACGTTCACTGTTTGGTGATCATGCGATTCACGGCCCTGAAGGTGTGCGCTTCTATACCAAGCTAAAAACCGTAACTGCCCGTTGGCCTTCGGGGATTAAGGAAGGGGCAGTATTTAATTTTAAAGCCGGTGGTGAGCACTAATCGATGAAACTTTCAGTTTTGTTTACCTGTCCTGAGATCACTGTCACAAGTTGATATAACGGGTTGTCGCCAAGAATCGTAATGCCTATAGATTTACGACAAGGTATTACGATTTTTTCTTTTAAGATTGAGAAATCAGAGGGATTAAGGTTGATGTAAAATTTTATAAAGACGATCTGGATAGTCTGTCGTTATCGCATCCACTCGATATTGAATCATTTTTTGCATCTGTATCCGGTCGTTCACGGTCCAGACATATACTTCCAGTTCCAGTTGATGTGCTGTCACAACATCAGATTCGGATACATCCAGAAAGTTGCAGGACCACACGTCTCCGCCTGCATGCTTAACCATGGCAGGGAGGCTGTCAAAATTATTCAGATCTAATCCATCGGTCCATTGTTCCGGGCTTCCTGCAACTGGGGAGAGGGGATTGCCGTCCGCTTGTTGATCGGTGAGCATTCCTATTTTCAATTCCGGTAAGAGTGATTTGGCTTGAATGACCAATCGCCAGTCGAAGCTTTGCAGAAATGTTCTTGAAACGATCCCGTAGAATTCTAAAGCGTTGACTACCAGTTCCACATATTTCTCTGGCTGTGGTGTGGTTTCCGGATCATCAGGTGTGCTTTTTAACTCGAGGTTATAGGTAATATCAGATTGCATGCCTTTTACAAGATCTACAAATTCCCCTAAAGCTGGAATACGGGCTCCCTCAACCGGAACTTGTTCCGGATAGAGTTTGGCGTAGACTGAGTCGGGATTAATTCTGCCTACGTCAAATGTTTTAAGCGCTGACAGAGGTATATTACTGACCTTGAGCCCGGGTTTGATCCAATGCCCTGATTGATCTCTGACTAGTCGCGGTGACAACACAGGATCATGATGTATGATCAACTGGTCGTCTGCAGATACACATAAATCAACTTCAATGGCATCACAACCCCAATCAATGCCGGTCTGAATAGCCGTGAGAGTGTTTTCAGGGCTCAGGCCTCGGGCACCGCGATGACCATGGATTTGAGGGAAGTTTGTTTTCATTTAACGCTGTTTAAGCGGCTTCAAAGTTAATACGAGGCGCTTGAAAACAATTGCATTATGAAATTAATTACGCGAATTGGGCACAAAAAATGGCAGCCGGGCGGCTGCCATTAATTTTCGTGTTGCCCGATTTCGGCTTAAAAACTAGTAAGTTACGGCTGGCTTGAGTGATTTTGCCTGATCAATCCAGCCTTGAATAGTCGCTTGACCGGGAACCTGGCGAACCAGTTTCTTTTTAGCATTTGTGGTTTTCATCGCTTCGGCCAGATTGGCAGCATTTCGATTACGAAGTTCTTTTACCGTATCAACCCCTGCTGCTTCAAGTAACTCGGCATATTGACTCGCAACGCCTTTAATGCGGAAAAGATCTGCCATGTTTACGCAACGTAATATGATCTTGTCGCTGATTCCCGACGCGTCACATATCGATTTTCTTCCTTTTCGGCTTCCGCCATCTCGTAACAGGGCCGCGGGACTTGCGCAACCGATATCGCGCAACTTTTTACCGTATTTTTTACCTATACCTTCAATTGCTTCTATTGATTTAGCCACAGAGCTCTCCTAATAATATTCATGAAACGTATACTGTAAAGATTGTTCTGGATGATTTCAACTGTTGATCAGCCCGCTCTTGCCTGAGCAGCTTTATCAATCAAAAAGTTGATCAGTTCGATGAGCTTGTCATGTCCACCAGCCAGAGAGACCGATGTTCGATAACGGCCGTCTACAATAATAGCAGGAACTCCGGTAATACCATATTTCCTAGACATAACATTAGCGAAATTAATTTTGTTTTCCACCGCAAATGATTGGAACGTATCTTTTATAGACTGACCGCTCACCCCATTTTCTTCGCTCCATGCGGCCAGTTTCTCAACGGTGTCTATTTTAAGACGTTGCTGGTGAATGGCGTCGAAATATTTGGCATGAACCTGTTCTAACACGCCCAGCGCATCAAAGGTATAGAAAACCCGGGCCTCGAACTCCCACTTGGGGTTGAGTAATGCCGGTATCGGCACATATTCGGCATTTTCAGGTATGTTTTTCTGCCATTTGATTAGAAATGGCTCAAGGCGAAAGCAATGGGGGCAGCGGTACCAGAACATTTCCACGACTTCGATTTTTTCTCCGGTCTGAACCGGTTGAACTTCATCGAGTAGCTCATAATGGCCGCCTTCAAGGAACTGTTCCTCCTGAGAATAGGCGGATATGGATGTCAATGCAAACAAGGTTGCGGTTAACAGGGAGAGGAAAGAGTTTCCTTTTAATAGTTTGAAATACATTGGGTTTTCTATTTTTGGGGGGTTCAGGTTTAATCTTCGACAACCATAGTTTCAAGGCGTTCCTGCAACTTTTTGGGAATACCATCGAAACTGCCATTGCTCATGCAAATAATAACGCTATTTGGTTGAATCCTCAATTCGAGTGTTGCTAATACCTCTTCTATTGATCCGTGTTGAAGGATCTCGCAAGTTGCTTCCGGAACAGTTTTCAATATGCCCGCCTGAAGTGCATGCTTATCGGGTTGATAGATAACGGTCAGATCTGCACCGTTGAATGACTTTTTCAGGGAATCACCGTGAAAACCTCCGCGCATTGTGTTTGACCTTGGCTCCACCACTGCGATAATCATTCGTTGAGGATATTTTTGCTTAACCGCCTCGATGGTTGATTGAATTGCAGTGGGATGGTGGGCAAAATCTTCGTACAAGGATATGTTGTCGTAGTTGAACAGAAGCTGAAGTCGGCGATCTGTTGCTTTGAAATCTGAAAAAGCCTCGCAGGTATTTTCAGGTTCAATGCCGGTAGCATATGCGGCTGCCACAGCGGCCAGTGCATTGGACATGTTATGAGTTCCGATGCAATGCCAACGAACAATGCCAGCAGATATTCCGTTGTGAAATATTTCAAACTCCGAAGCGTCATCTGCTATCGGTTTTGCAAACCATTGGCAGTCAGGGTTGATAACCGAGAATTTGCTTATATTGCTCCAAAGGCCCATGGACAGCACATCATCAATATTGGAATCGTCCGCGTTAGCAATGACATGTCCATTAGATGGGACAATGCGCACCAGATGATGGAATTGTTTCTTGATCTGGTCAATGTTGTCAAAAATGTCGGCGTGATCAAATTCGAGGTTATTTAATATCGCGACTTTCGGACCGTAGTGAACAAATTTTGAACGTTTGTCAAAAAAGGCCGTATCGTATTCATCAGCCTCTATTACAAACCAGTCACCGGCACCTGATCGTGCAGAGTTATCAAAATTTCCCGGCTTACCGCCTATCAGAAAACCCGGTGAATACCGATTTGATTCCATTATCCAGGCCAGCATTGACGAAGTGCTGGTTTTGCCGTGAGTGCCAGCCACAGCAACTACATTGCGGTCAAGTAGAAAATGGTCATGTAGCCATTGTGGTCCCGATTGATAAGGAATTTTTCGGTCAAGTATCGTTTCAACCAGAGGATTGCCCCGGGAGAGGGCATTCCCTATGATAATTTGGTCGTACGCCACATCCAGATATTCAGGCAGATATCCCTCCATGGTTTCGATGCCTTCAGACTCAAGAAGTGTCGACATCGGGGGGTAGACGTTACTATCGCAGCCGCTTATTCTATGCCCTGCTGAGCGGGCCAGTTGAGCAATTCCCGCCATGAACGTTCCGCAAATGCCTGCGATAAAAAGATTCATAAAATAGAATCTCCAAATATTTTGAGAATCACTGTCGCGAGCATCAGTTCGAGAACGAGCGCTAATACAAAACCAAGTATCAGGCTTACTTCCAGCGTCTCGCGCAGAATAAATATAATGATTGCAAAATACCAGACACTGGCAAACATAACGACAAGCTTGGCTGCTGACAGACTGTCATTAGTAAAATCCCCGCTTCCCGCTGCGATTAAAAAGGGAATGACCGCTGCTACCAGGAGGGCGGAACATCCAAACAATGCGGTGGCAGACTGCAGCCATCGCTCATGTTTAGAAAACAGTATCAGCAGAGCTTTTAGACTTAGACCAAGCAGGATGACCTGCACCAGTGCTATGGGAAATGAGTTTCCGCTGCCTGAAAGCAGGGTATTGCGGAAAAAGAATATTATGAATGCAGCGGATGCCGCATACATTAACAGGGTTTTAGACGCGGGAAGATCCTGAGGTTTTTTCCGGAAAAGGCAAACCTGAATAAGAGAAAATGCAAACTGTTTCATTAGTTAAGGCGAAATAATTTTGAAGTGGATGATATCATCACTACCATGTCAAAAATAAAACTTGTTGAGAACTCTTTTGAACTGGAAGGGGTGGTTGATGCGCTTTCAAAATCAGACTGGATTGGAATAGATACTGAATTTTTGAGGGAAAAAACCTATTATCCATTGCTGTGTCTGATTCAGGTGCATTCCGATCTAGGCGAATGGTGTGTTGATACGGTGAAAATAGATGACCTCTCAAGTTTCGAAGAAGTGCTTTCGAATTCAGCGCTTTGCAAGATTTTTCATTCTTGCCGTCAAGATCTGGAAGCGCTGGAAAGACGATTTTCTAAACCTGTTCAAAATCTCTACGACACCCAGATAGCAGCAGGTTTTAGTGGGTTAGGAGATCAGGTTAGTTATGCGGCACTGGTTAAGGAGGTGAGTGGAATCGAGTTGGCTAAAACTCAGACTCGCACAGACTGGTCGGCCAGACCCCTGTCATCACTGCAAATCGACTATGCCATTGATGATGTGCGTTACCTGGATGATATTCGACAGCATGTGAATTCAAGGCTGGATGAACTGGGCAGAATCGAATGGCATCGGGCAGAGTGCCAGAGAATTCTTGATAACGTCGATTATATTGTTGATGCTAAGGAGGCCTGGTCCCGACTTAAGGGGGCTGCCAAAATACCTCGGCAAAATCAGCAGGCTGCTAAGGCGCTCGCTATATGGAGAGAATTCCGTGCGCAGAAGCGGGATCGTCCCCGGGAATGGATTGTTCCAACCAGAGCGATTATCGAAATATCTACGAAAAGGCCGAGAGATATGCGGGCACTTTCTTCTATAGAAGGGATGAGTCCGGGAATAGTTAGAAACGCGGGTAACGATATTCTTGAAATTCTCGATGATCATCCGCCGGATTTTGATGCCGATGCAATATGGTCTCGTCATGAACCGATGGATAACGCTCAAAAGGCGAAATTGAAGCAGGCGATGAAACAATTGCGCGCTATTGCGGAGCGTGAAAATATCAGTCAGTCCTTGCTGGCAAATAGAAGTGATGTCCAGGCCATGATTCTACAGAGTCGGGACGTTGACCTGATGCGCGGTTGGCGTTATGAGTTGGCCGGAAAAGCTATAATGGAAGTTTTGAATTAGGACTTAGTTGAGCGGATCATCCTGGGCGGTCATCAAGTCTTGTGAAATGAATGCTGGATCCGGATGGTCGTTGCTAATGGAGCGTCAGTGTAAACCACCCTCAACCCGGTTCCAGCTGGCATGATCAGAAACAGTAATTTTGGTTTTTCAGAAATAGTGGGTTTCGGTGCGCAAAAACTGGCCGCTTTTTTTTCCGACTATTGAATCGGTTTAACCTCAAGGCCAGCTTTTTGAAGCCCCTCCATTATGTTTTCAATCAAATCAACCGGCATACCCCTGGCACGGAAAGGCGCACGGGGATCGTCAGGGTAATCAGGTCGAATCTCAAGTAAGTGTGTCAGGGATTTTTTCGCATTCTCCTGTTCATCGTTCAAAGCGTAAGCGGAAGTCAGGCTTGCCTGAACCATATAATTATTTGGCAGATTCATCTTCAATGCCATATCGCGAGACTTCTCGTATTCTTGTTTGTAAAAATAGTAAAGGTGCCAAGTTTGCCACAGCCAACTTTGATGTTTTGGGTTTAACTGCATAGATCGAGAAACCCATTCCTTTGCAGTGTCCCATTCGCCGGCATAACCCATCCAGGTCCCCAGGTCTGCCAGCACAAAAGCATCAACTGGGTTTAACTCAATGGCTCTCTCAGCGAAACCGCGGAACTTTGACAAGTCCTGAGTAGTCATTTGGGTAAGAATTGCCAGGGCATAGTATGCCCAGGCGTTGCCAGGGTCGAGGCTGAGAGCTTGATTGGCAGCGGAACGAGCCTGCTTTTCCCAGTCTTCGGGAGGGTTGATATTATATTTTTTGGACTCTATGTACGCAAAGGCCAGTCTTGACCAGCCCAGTGAGTAGTCGGGATCGGTGTTAACCGAACTTTCGAGGCACGAGCGCGCCCGTTTATGCCGATCGGCATCAAAATTTTCATAAAACCAGTAGGATAATAATACGCAGTCATAAGATTCCAGACTTTGGGGTGACTTACCGCGAATCTCAGCTTGCAGGTTAGCGTTAAAAAGGGGAGCATCTCCTGAACCCAGTGTGGCTGCCACTTTTTGTGCTATTTCGATCTGGATATCGAGAAGGTTGTGGGAATCGAGGTTGCGATTATAAGGGCCGGGTGAAATTAACTGACGGCACGTGCTGGTTTCCGTTAACGTTGTGGTGACACGCAACTTTTTCTGATCACGTCTTACGCTTCCGGTAAGAATATAGTCAGCATTCAACTCATTTCTGATTTGTTTGCACGGAGTGTCTCCCCGATAATCGCTGACGGCTCCTGGCGCAAAAACAATCAGGTTTGTGAATCGGGAAAGGTAGGCGTTGATGTCTTTGGTTAAACCAGCGCTGAAGTATGCCTGCTCTGGTTTATGAGCCAAATCCTCGAATGGAATGACTGCAATTTTTACACCTTGTACTAGCGTCTTTTCCGGTGTATTTGTGATAGCGAAATAGACTCCGATCAGTGCGATGACCAGAAGCCCTGAAAGCATCACTGCTATCTGTTTTCTTGATGCCGTGCGGCGTAACTTTTTCGCTGCCTCCCCGGGCCAGCAATATACTTCGACAGGTCTGGCAATGTTCTTGAATTTGTGTCGACCCGCATTGCCAAATTCAGCAGCTATTTTACCGCCGACCTGTTCAGCAACTTGCCTGGTTATGCATATTCCGCCTGCTGGGGCACTGCCCTCCAGTCTGGCCGCGATATTTACGCCGTCTCCATAAATTTCGCCGCGCTCTTCTATTACTTCACCCAGATTGATTCCAATGCGGATAAGTACCTGCTTGTCCTGAGGAGTTGCTAAACTGCGTTCAAGTAACTCGGTCTGGATGGAAACGGCGGCCTCTACACATGAGACCACGCTAGAGTACTCGGCAAGTATTGCGTCACCCGCATACCGTAAAACTCTCCCTCCCGTGCTTTCTATGACCTCTTTAACAAAGTCCAACAAATCCATTACGGCATGATGAGTTGTCGCCTCGTCGGCACCGGTAAGGCGACTGTAACCAACTACATCAGCGTAAAAAATGGTCGTTAATTTACGTTGTAAAGCCTGCTTGGTCATAATACCTTCTTGTCCAAATAAAATCGGAGCCCAAAGCCAGTCTATCATCTTTGCCGCAAGATGCGAGTAAAAGCCAGATGCTATAAATGGACACGGAAGATAAGTTTTGTTGCAAGCTCAAAGTTTCTGACTAGCGCTAGATGAAGTGGGAGACCTACCACAAACAATGTCTGCGTGCTTATGCGCAGCATTTGTTGTTGGGTTAATAGCGTGGTTTAAACCTAAAAAAAGCCCGCATATAGCGGGCTTTTTAGCTAAGTCATTTCAACTCAGTTCAAAGAATTTTCAGGAGCTGAATTGTTTGTGGCTGGTTTACTTGAACAGATACCGTATCCCGGCAGTTATCATGTTGTTATCAGAAGTCATGCCTTCAGTGTCATTGAAAAACCGAGCTTCCAGAAACCATTGTGTATTATCTTTCTTTTCTCCAATATCTCCACCGCCGTAAAGAAAGTAAGAAGTAGAGTCGTAAGGCGAATCTCTATTGTCAATATTCCATTCACCCAGGCCTAATCCAATAAAGCCGCGCTCGTCGAGTTTGCGTTCGATTCCTATGTCGACGAATATATTGTTTTCAGACCAGACCGCGCCGTCATTAAGGCCAATAAGTTTATATCCGCCAATCTGTCCGAAAGCGGAATAGTTATCATTCAGTCGGACCAGTGTGCCCAGTTTGATGCCGAATGCACCTGAAGTATCCTGCACGATCGCACCTTCGTTGGAATTGAATCTTTGGCGTGCTTCACGTCCAACAAATCCGGCAAAGTACGGAGTAAAGGTCTTTGGCTCCGGCGTCCTTGCCATGGCGGGTTCTGGTGCAGGGATGGCGTCGACGCTAAATGTTTCAGTGCTTGTCGCGCCGCTGCAGTGTGGGTTGGTGGTTCGAACAATATAGTTGCCCGCGGGAATCTGGTGACTCCAGCATCCGTTGCTATCAAGAGGCGAGTCGATGGGTGTCCCGTCTTCAGCAATTACGGTCATCTCGTTGCCCTGTTCGGTGCAGATATCAACAGTTTCCTGGCCCGTGCTCACTATAACAAGCGGCTCGGCAACTGGCTCGGGTTTCATCTCCATTAATGCCAGATTGCAACAGTCTTTTGGGATGACCATGGTGTGAACTTGGCATTGTGAGGTCACTTTAAGCTCATACCCGATGAAAGCCTGTTTGCCGGTCCACTCCCGAAACGGCAGGGCGACGCCCGTATTTTTGCGTCTGGCCGCCATCCAGTGGAACCTTGAGCCGGGTTCATAGGATTTTTCGACGAAATCACCGGCGGCAATAACTGAATCCAGATCGGCTTTGTTTCCTTGCCACCCACTGTTAGACAGAATTTCTTCGATAGTTTTGGAATCGTTTACAAATACAGCCTGCAATTCTTGTGGAGTTTGAACCCCGCCGATACAAATGGCCTCATTGGTTCCAAGACGATTAATCGGCGAATATTCCTGAGCCAGAGAATTTGAGCTCATAGCCGTTGCGGTCAGTAGAATAACTGTCCCTAAGATCTTTTTCATATATTCAGTCACGTGAGTTTTTTGCAGAGTGTTGCGATCAAATTGTGTCGGCGATATCATGGTTTGGTTCCTGAAATTATTAAACAGAAAAACAAGGTGTTGTCTACATGTTGTGTGCAAATCTGGTTAACACTAACTATTTATGCTATCGAGTTCTAATTTTAACTCTAAACGAGATAATAATACATGGTTAAATGTTATTTTATTTTAGTTCGTTGATGGTCGAAATAAACGAGATTTCTCTGCAAAAACAACATATTGTCTTTATAGTTCGATCGTTAGCTGAGTCACTGTTTCTGTCGAGCCTGTGGCGAATTTAACTGGCGCATCGTTGATGTCTGTCAGGATGATTTCGAACAGGTCGGTGTCTTTATAGTCATACAGGTTAAATTTGACTTCAAATTCGCCTTGTAAATTAGTTTTTGCGGCTTCCAGTTGCCCGGACGGGTGTTTAAGAAAAATATCAATTTCACTCACAGGGCCATTTGAACTGGCAATAGCTCCTGTAAACTGAAGCTGGGTAAGTTCAGCAGCAATGTCGTCGATCACCGTTGGGTAGCCGCTATCTTTCCAGTGCCAAAAGCCTTCATAGAGAACCTTGACATTCTTATAGCCACGTTCAGTGAGATCTTTGGCTGATAATGACGATAAATGTCGTGGGCATCCGCAATATGTAATTATTTCACTATCCAGTGATAAACCAGAAGTATTTGCCAACATCTCATCATCGGTTTTTCCGTAAGGCATGAAATATGCGGATTCAATGTGACTTTTTTCGAAAGCGGGTTTAGAGCGAACATCAAAGATATACGGTATTACCGAGGTTTCAAATCGGCGGTTCAATTCATCAGCAGAAATATAATTTGGGGTAAATTTATCTACCGCTGATTGTTCGTGATTGGTTTGTCCGGATGTTCCAACACTCTCAACAGGCTGCGTCTGGATATTCTCAGAGCTGTTATTGTCCTGGTCATTAGAGCAGGCATAGACCAGGCCACTTAACAGTATTATTAAGCTGGTTTTGAAGTTTCTGATGTTCATGTTGGCAAGTTTGAAATAGATTGGTTGATTGCAGGCTTTACCCAGTTGGATTTCGATTCATGTCTGATTTTTCTTAAGCAGGGATTTTACCTGTGAAGAGAACTTGATATGGC
>JAIBDK010000447.1 GCA_024679435.1 Gammaproteobacteria bacterium
ATTTATTAATGTATTTCGCAGCGGACCGGGGTTCAACGTCCCGGCCGTCTAGCAGAATATGCACGGCAACCGATTGAATTTTTGCGTTGGCGCATTGTTTCAGCATCACAAGAAGATGACTGATATGTGAATGCACGTTTCCATCCGAGAGTAGCCCAAGAAAATGAACCGTATTGCCCTTGACGCCCCGACGTTCAACTTCCTGCCAGTTGTCTCCCACAAACAACTTGCCATTTTCCATGGCGGCAGCGACCAGTTTGGCACCCTGATCAAAAACCCTTCCTCCGCCAAGTGTATTGTGCCCTACTTCGCTGTTACCCATATCCGCATCAGACGGTAATCCTACATGGGTGCCATGCGCATGGAGGCGAGTACTGTGTTTAGAAGCCAGCAAACTATCTATCACGGGGGTATCGCCCACCGACAAAGCATTGGCCGGACCATCCGGTGCTAACCCTACCCCGTCGGCCACTACCAAGAGCACAGGACCGCTCCTGCCATGAAATTTAATTAGTTTATCCAGATGCATAGATATCGTAGACCACGGAATTGTTAGCCGTATTCTACAATGGCAGAGAGGGTGAGGTTATAACAAATGATCAGAGAGTTTGTTTAGAGCCCTTGCCCGGTGACTATGGGTATTTTTTACTGCAGGGTCAAGAGAGGCTGATGTACAACCAAATTCGGGAACATAGAAAACAGGATCATAACCAAACCCGTTGTCCCCACAACAATGGTCTAGAATGCGTCCTTCCCAGATGCCATGGCATAGTGTGGGGTGATCGTCCGAAGGGTTTAACACCATAGCAATAACGCAATGAAATCGTGCTGTTCTTTGTTCTTCAGGCACGTCCTCCAAGTCTGTGAGCAATTTCCTGATATTGTCGCCATCTGTGGCATTAAGACCGGCAAAACGAGCAGAATATATGCCAGGCTTGCCTTCAAGATAGTCCACTTCCAGGCCCGAGTCATCTGCCAGCGCGGCGAATCCCGAATGCACACTGGCATGACGTGCCTTTATCAGGGCGTTTTCAGTAAAGGAACTTCCATTCTCTATCGCGTCACCAATACCCAACTCCGTCTGGTTTATTATTTCATATCCTGACCCGTTCAACAGACTCCTGATCTCACTCAGTTTGCCGGGGTTACTTGATGCGAGGATGAGTTTCACGCGAACTCTTATTCCGAACTGATTTTTAAGCTCTCGATCTGTTTCTCAAAAAGACTATTACAAGCGCCCACGGCATGATCGAGCATTTGGTCCATTAGATCCCGAGAAAAGGGTTGGCCTTCAGCTGTACCCTGAACTTCAATAAAATTCCCGGAATCATCCATTACCACATTCATGTCTGTTTCTGCATTACTATCTTCAGGGTAATCGAGGTCAGTAACGACGATGTCTTTATACACCCCTACGGAAACCGAGGAAATCGCATTTTTTATAGGGCTTTCCTTTATCATATTTTTGTTCAACATCCAGTTGACCGCATCTACAAGCGCAACATAGGCACCTGTAATTGATGCCGTGCGGGTGCCGCCGTCAGCCTGAATTACGTCACAATCTATGGTTATTGTTCTTTCTCCGAGTTTGCGGGTATCCACCGCGGCCCTTAACGATCTTCCAATAAGGCGTTGAATTTCCAGAGTTCTTCCCGACTGTTTTCCTCTGGCAGCCTCCCTGACCATACGATCGTTAGTGGAACGCGGCAGCATACTATATTCAGCAGTTACCCATCCACGTTTGCCGTTTCGCAAAAAATGTGGAACCCTGTCTTCGACAGTGGCATTGCACAGAACTTTTGTGTCACCAAAACAAATCAATACCGAACCTTCAGCATGACGAGTAAAATTACGGGTTATGGTTACCGGGCGCATTTGATCCGGTCTGCGGTTGCTTGGTCTGGTCATTTTTTGCTTATTGAAGAGTTATGTTAAATGGAGAGGGCCGAGAATTATACCTGCTCGCTCATCCCAAATCACATAAATGACAATTCTATTAAGATGTGGGTGACGACATTTTCTTGATCACAGATAACGCATGATTCAAGTTGCAAAAAATATAATAAAAATCAGGGTCGACAAACAATCAGGTTGACCATTTCATAGGCAATGGTTGCCGCAGCCAGAGAGGTGATTTCGGCATGATCATAG
>JAIBDK010000083.1 GCA_024679435.1 Gammaproteobacteria bacterium
GGGAATGACCGTATCCACCTGCGTTTGCTGCAGCATGACTTCGGACAGCCAGATTCGATAGGGATTGCGATTTTGTTGCCAGGGTAATGTTTTCCGACCGTGCTGATCGAACCAGACAAGTAAAGGTCGGCTAAAAGCTGGTGTCGTGATATCGGCCTTATTTTCAGGGTTAGACATAAAGATAATAGGTGTTAGTCTGTGTGGCTAGTTTAATTGCGTTATGTCAGAACAGAATCATATAACTGATATAGAAATGGATGGCTATCTGATTCCCAAAAAATATCAGGATCGGTTAGGATACTGTCACCGGAAAGCCTTATTTAACGTTTTAGTTGATTACATTTCTTTAATCACATTCCTTGAATCATAACCAAAGACCCTTATTGTCTAACTCTCCAGCTCATTTCTTTCGCGTATTTTTGTCAGTGAAGATCAAACTCACCCATCCTTTAATAGCAATTGTGACACAATTTTTTGTGGTGGCGCTAGCGTTGTTGTGGGCTGGATCGTGGGCGCAAACTGTTTCTGGGCAGGAAAATATAATTCGCGGCAATGCCATCGCCATGCACGGTGAGCCCAGGTATCCTGAAGGGTTTGCCCATTTCGATTATGTTAATCCTCAGGCTCCGGTAGGTGGCAGGATTCGGCAGGGAGCACGAGGCACATTTGATAGTTTTAATCCGTGGATTGATAAAGGTTCCCCAGTCTCTCCGGGTTCAATTGAAACCTTGATGGTCCAGTCTCAAGATGAAGCCTTCACCAAATACTGCCTGCTATGCGAACGAGTCGAGTATCCGGAAGATCGCAGCTGGATTATATTTTATCTTCGCAATGATGCACGTTGGCACGATGGTCAGCCAGTGACACCAGATGATGTGGTGTGGTCGTTCAATACCTTGATGGAAAAAGGGTTGCCATCCTATCGGTTTTATTATGCTGATGTGGTATCGGTTGAAGCCATCGGTAAGCATGCTGTTCAGTTTCGATTTAAAAATGCTGGAAACCGCGAATTACCGCTGATCGTAGGTGATTTGCCTATTTTGCCCAAACATTATTGGGAGCAAGAGGGTAATGACATTACCAAAACTACTCTGACCCCCCCATTGGGGAGTGGACCTTACAAAATTGACAGCTTCGATGCGGGCCGCTATTACAATTTGAAGCGCGTTGAGGATTACTGGGGCAGGTCGTTGGCTGTGAATCAGGGGATCAACAACTTTGAAACTATGCGGGTAGATTTTTTCCGAGACCGTATTCCTATCAGGCTCGCACTGAAAGCGGGTGAAATTGACTATTATCTGGAAAATACCGCCAAAAGCTGGGCGACGGAGTTCGACATCCCGCCGGTGGAGTCAGGTTGGCTTGTTCGGGAAACTGTTGAGCATTCAGCGCCTCAGGGAATGCAGGCATTCGTAATGAACTTGCGTAGGGACAAGTTCAGCGATATTCGGATTCGGGAAGCCATTTCCCTGGCTTTTGATTTTAACTGGACCAATCAGAAGATTTTTTATAATCAGTACACGCGTTCAGAAAGCTTTTTTAGTAATTCCGAATTGGCATCATCGGACATACCTCAAGGTGTTGAACTGGAAATTCTCGAATCGTATCGAGCGCAATTACCCGATGAAGTCTTTAGTGAAGCGTTCGCGGTATCAAAAACTGACGGGAGTGGCTGGTCCCGCGAAAACCTGCTTAAGGCCTTATCGCTTATTGACGAAACCGACTGGAGTATTGAGAATGGAAAACTGGTGGATTCGCAAAAAAAACCGTTATCTATCGAATTTCTCCTCTATAGTAGTTCGTTTGAACGGCTGGTTTTGCCCTATGTCGCCAATCTGAAGCGTCTGGGAATAGATATGAAGGTACGCGTTGTGGATACGGGCCAATATATCAATCGTTTGCGGTCATTTGATTTTGATATGGTGGTTGGTGGTTGGGGGCAGAGTGAAACACCGGGTAACGAGCAGCGGGAGTATTGGAGTTGTGCCGCGGCCGACAGGCCAGGAAGCCGAAATACCGCTGGAATTTGTCACCCGGTTATTGACGAGTTGGTAGACAAAATCATTGTTGCCCGAACTCGAGAGGATTTGATTTCTGTGACTCAGGCTCTTGATCGCGTTTTATTATGGCAGCATTTTGTGGTGCCAAACTGGCACTTGCCGGCGGATCGAATACTATGGTGGGACAAATTTGAGCGGCCGGATGTTCCTTTGCGCAATGGTGTCAATATCGCGCGCTGGTGGGTGGATGATGTCAAAGCGGCACGCTTGCAAGCGGCCAGAGAAAATGGCGAGATCACCTCGGGAAACAGCAGAGATGGAGATTCGACAGCATTAGATAATGCCCCCTCTGGTTGGAAACTTTGGCTGTTGATTGTGATTCTGGCAGCGGGTGGTCTGGTGATCAGACGTTCGGTGAAACCATCGCGTCCCGCCTCCCCCGGTAATACGGCATCAGAAAATAAAGGAGAAGGCTAATGGGTGCCTATATCGTTAAGCGACTTCTGCTGATCATCCCAACATTGCTACTTATTATGTTATTCAATTTTGTGGTGATTCAGTTTGCTCCGGGTGGGCCTGTGGAGCAGGCCATCGCTAATATTACGGGAACCGGAGTCGATGCGACCGAGAGGGTTACGCGGGATACCTCAGAGAACGTGGTTAAAAGCAGCGGTGGAAGCGATTCTCGTTATCGGGGAGCTCAGGGTCTCGACCCGGAGTTTATTGCAGAGCTTGAGAAACGTTTTGGCTTTGATAAGCCGGTTCATGAGCGTTTTTTTGACATGATTGGGAATTATGTCCGTTTTGATTTTGGAGAGAGTTTTTTCCGGGATAGTGCCGTAGTGGATCTGGTGTTGGATAAAATGCCGGTATCTATTTCCCTCGGGCTTTGGTCTACCCTTTTGGTTTATCTGATTAGTATTCCCCTTGGGATTCGCAAAGCAGTCAACGATGGCAGCCGATTCGATATTGTAAGCAGCCTATTTCTGACCGTTGGTGTTGCCATCCCGGGATTTCTGTTTGCTGTGTTATTGCTAGTGGTGTTTTCCGGGGGAGTCTATTTTGACTGGTTTCCGTTGCGAGGGCTTGTTTCTGATAATTGGGAAACATTGAGTTGGCCGGCAAAAATCGCCGACTATTTCTGGCACCTGGCGTTACCGCTTTTGGCGTTGACAATTAGTGGATTTGCATCGTTGGCAATGCTAACTAAAAATTCATTTCTTGATCAGATCAGCCAACAGTATGTGCTCACAGCCAGAGCTAAGGGACTGAGTGAAAGAAAAGTTATGTATGGTCACGTTTTCCGCAATGCTATGCTAATTGTGATAGCCGGATTTCCGGCCGCGGTGGTTAGTATTCTGTTTACCGGTGCGATGTTGATTGAAATTATTTTTTCTCTGGATGGTTTGGGTCTGCTCGGGTTTGAGGCCGCGCTCCAGCGTGATTACCCGGTAATGTTCGGATCTTTGTGGTTCTTTACGTTGTTGGGTCTGGTGCTCGGTATTATTTCCGATTTGATGTACACATGGATCGATCCCAGAATTGACTTTGAGAGCAGTAACTCGTGACCGAAAACAAGACAATGGACATTTCAGCGGTCAACACAAAGTTACAGCTTGGCCCCATTGGTCAGCGTCGCTGGGAATTGTTTATGGCAAACAGAAGAAGCGTCTGGGCTTTATGGATTTTTCTTGTCATGTTTGTTTTTTCGTTGTTTGCAGAGCTTGTGGCCAACGATAAGCCATTCTTTGTCTGGTATAACGGTGATGCTTATTGGCCGGCTTTTGTGGATTATTACGAAACTGATTTTGACGGCCAGTTTCCAACTCAGGCGGCCTACCGCGATCCATGGCTAAAAACCCACATAGATGAAAACGGCTTTGCGATCTGGCCGTTGATCGAATTTCATCACACCACGGTGGATTGGGATATGGATCATCCAGCACCGGCGCCACCTGGAGAGCAACACATTCTGGGGACTGATGATCAGGCCCGGGATGTGGTTGCCAGAGTGATATATGGTTTTAGAATATCGGTTTTATTCGGATTCATCCTTACCGTTATCAGTGCAATGGTTGGCGTGGGCGCAGGTGCCGTTCAGGGCTATTTTGGTGGCTGGATTGATCTGTTAATGCAACGTTTTATGGAGGTCTGGAGCAGTATGCCGACGTTGTACATTCTTATCATTCTTGCCAGTGTCGTAGAGCCAAATTTTTGGTGGCTGCTGGGTATCCTGTTGATGTTTTCGTGGATGGGATTTGTGGGCGTGGTTCGGGCGGAATTTCTTAAAACCCGGAAACTCGAATATGTTCGCGCGGCCAGAGCGTTAGGGGTTGGTGACACAAAGATTATTTTTCGTCATGTGCTACCCAATGCACTGGTGGCGACGATTACTTTTATGCCGTTTACGTTGGCAGGGTCAGTCACCGTATTAACGTCTCTCGATTTTCTGGGCTTTGGGTTGCCACCCGGCTCACCCTCTCTTGGAGAAATGCTGGCTCAGGGAAAAGCGAATTTGCAGGCCCCGTGGCTGGGTATGACCGGGTTTTTTATAATTGGGTTGATGCTGTCGCTGTTGATTTTTATTGGAGAAGGCGTAAGGGACGCCTTCGATCCACGCAAGCTATTTCGGTGATCATGATGTTTCCAATTAGGACACAAAGACTCTAACGCTGATGAGCAACCCCATACTAACCCTGCAAGATCTTGCGGTCAGTTTCCAGCGCAAGGAGCGTGGCCAGAATATTGTGACTGATGTGGTGCAGGACGTAGATCTAAAACTGCACGCCGGAGAGACCGTCGCTTTGGTAGGAGAGTCAGGATCCGGTAAATCTCTTACTGCACTGTCAATCCTTCAATTGTTGCCTTATCCCTATGCGTTCCACCCCCGTGGCTCTGTTCTATACCGTGATACCGAGATGGTAAATGCTGACCAGGCAACCCTGCAGCGAATTCGCGGAAACGATATTTCGATGATTTTTCAGGAGCCGATGACCGCGCTGAATCCGCTCCATGTCATAGAAAAACAGATCGGTGAGTCGTTGGCTCTGCACCAGGGTATTACGGGTGATGATGCCAGAGAAACTATTGTCGAACTACTCGATCGTGTTCAGATAGATGATGCCCGAAGCCGATTGGGATCTTATCCCCATCAATTGTCCGGCGGGCAGAGGCAACGAGTTATGATCGCCATGGCGTTGGCTAACAAACCGGATGTCCTGCTGGCGGATGAACCGACTACGGCTCTTGATGTTACCGTTCAGGCAAAAATATTGTCCTTGCTCAAGGATATTCAGTCACAGGATGATCTCGGAATTTTACTGATTACGCATGACCTGAACATGGTTAAAAAAGTGGCAGATCGGGTCCTGGTAATGAAGGACGGGAAGCTTGTTGAACGTGGTTTCACAAGCCAGATTTTTACCGCCGCATCTCAGGAATACACGCGCATTCTGTTATCAGCGGAACCTCCTGAACGAAAGACCCCATCTCCCGTTGAAACCCCGATACTTGAAGTAAGTAATCTGAAAGTCTGGTTTCCCGTTAAAAGAGGTTTGTTTAAACGCACGGTGGGTTATATCAAAGCCGTAAACCATGCAACGCTTAACCTGTATCCTGGGCATACTTTAGGCGTGGTTGGTGAGTCCGGGTCGGGAAAAACAACTCTGGCATTGGCATTGCTTAGGCTCGTGCAGTCCGAAGGGTCAATATTGCTGGATGGAAAGCTCGTCGGAAGCACTGATGGGCTGTCCATGTCAAAAGTACGTAAGTCCATGCAAATAGTTTTTCAGGACCCCTATGGTTCCTTGTCTCCGAGGCTATCGGTGGGTGAGATAGTGAGCGAAGGTTTGAATGCTCACAAACTAGTCAGTGATCCCAGAGAAAGAGAGCAAAAAGTCATTCGGATTCTTGAGCAGGTAGAAATCGATCCGGCGTATCGGTTTCGTTACCCCCACGAATTCTCCGGTGGACAACGGCAAAGAATTTCCATTGCTCGAGCCTTGATTCTTGAACCGCGAATTCTGTTTCTTGATGAACCGACTTCGGCGCTTGACCGAACCGTTCAGGTTCAGGTTCTGGAATTATTAAATCGTATTCAACGTGAGTTTGGACTGGCATATGTTTTTATTTCCCACGATCTAAGTGTGGTTCGAGCTATTGCCGATGATTTAATGGTAATGAAATCTGGAGATGTGGTGGAGCAGGGCAAAGCGGAAAAAATATTCTCCGGCCCGAAACATGAATATACCCAGGAATTATTGAGAGCGGCTTTTGCGATGGAATAAAGAGCTATTCGTTCCGCTTGATTTCTAATTAACTCGGGTTTTTCCTGGTTAACACTTCTGCTAATTTTTTTCGGCAGTACTGCCCTGTGGCGGGTGCAGTATTTTTCAGTTGCGAAATATAAATAACGTTGAAATCATTTTTGCAATCGAGAAAGTGAAAAACATGAAATATCTATGGTCGGTATTTTCCCCATAGCGAGTTCTGCGGTAACTTTTCCGGCACCGGGGCCGATTCCGAAGCCATGGCCGCTAAAACCGGTCGAAATGATCAAACCGGGCAAGTTGCTCACTTCAGAAATCACAGGTAGTTCATCTGGGGTAACGTCGATCATGCCGGCCCACTTTTTAGCAATGGCAATATTTTTTAAATTGGGAAAAGTTTTGCCAAGAAGTTGATACGCTTCATTCAGAAGCTTTTCATTGGGCCTTGGATCCAGCATTCGCTCCTTTTCAAATACTGTTTTCTGATCAAAAGACCATTTTTTGGGCCATGATAATTCTTTGAAAAACCGTGAACCGAGTTTGAGAGAAACGGTTTCTTTGGAGTGACGGTAGCTGGAAATATAGCGGTTGCAGAAGCGAATAAAATCCGGTGTGATTTCACAATCGGAACTGCCCCCAAAAGCGATATTATATCCACCGTCCTGGCGTTTTCTCATTCCTAAACCACTGCTCCACAGAGACTGTTGCATCGAAAAAGAGGTAGCCTCTGTGGCCATTACCGAGCTGATAACTTTGAGATGGGGAAATACGATATCCAGATGTCGGCAAAAATAGCCGGACCAGACGCCCCCCGCGCAGACCACGGTGGAAGTTTTTATCCGCCCTTGTTCTGTCACGACTCCGGAGACTTTGCCTGCTTCGACGTCAATTCCCCGCACAGCGCATTGCTCAAGAATGGTTGCACCGTTAGATTGCGCAACATCGGCGATCGCTCTGGTGGCCAGTTCGGGTTCGGCACGGGCGTCGCTGGGCGTATAGAGCGCCTCTAATTTTTGCTCCTGTATTTCCGGAACCAGTGTTTGCAGTTCTTGGCGGCTGAGAAATCGTGAATCCAGCCCAAAGGTTTTGGCATGTTCAAACCAGGCCTGGTTGGCCTGGTATCTTTTTTCTGTTTCAGAAAGGTAAAGTGTTCCGCCTTTATGGAACCCTATATCCGCTTTCGATCGAGTATAGAGATCTTCCCAGATTTCAAGGGAATGAACCATGAGGGGGATCTCGTGGGGGTCCCGACCCTGTTTACGGATAAATCCCCAGTTTCGACTAGATTGTTCTCCCGCGATAATTCCTTTTTCGCATAACACGACATTCAAACCCTGACGTGCAAGAAACCATGCCGTGCTGGTTCCGATAATTCCTCCGCCGATGACCACCGCGTCAGCACTTTCCGGTTGTTTATTTGATCCATTCATACTCTTAATATAGTAATCAATCTGGCATTATTCTGGCATTTTATTTGGAGAAACTCATCTCGGTTTATGTTCGATTACGATATCGAATTAAGAATCCCATTCGATCCAGGCTTTAAGCAAAGGAAAGTATAATCCAAGTTTGATTGGCTCAGGCCCGAGTAATGCAACAACTCTTGCATAGTTGCTCATCGTTTGAAAGTACCGTTGTTTTTCATGTTCAAGAAACTGGTCAAGATTTTTGTCTTGGTGCCGGCTGGATTTGAAATCTATTATCCATCGAACCCCAGTGTGATCTACGAAGCTCCTATCTATAACGATATTCAGATTCTGGCCATCTACTGCCGCAGATAGTGGCCATTCGGTGCGAATCTGGGCATGGGAAGGTGAAAAAATCCAGTCAGCTTGATGGTCGTTTTTTATATTGAAAAGCGCTGACAAAACGTTTTCCTTTGCTTGTGCAAGCTGGGCTCCCGACAAACCGTTTTCTACCAGAACGGCATGGCTTTGGGCGAGTTGATTTCTTGAATCTGTTGCTTTCCATTGATTCCAGTTAGTATCGATATGCTCCATCAGTCGATGTATTGCAATCCCTGAAATACGCAGGGTTTCGCTGGCCCAGGAAAATTCAATGGACTCCGGATTGCCTTTGGAAGGTGATAGTCTGCTTACAATATCCGGCAGCCTGTCCGGAATTGTCCGAGGCTGCCAGTTCTCTGGTATTCTTCGCATCCAGTCTGGTGGGTTGTTTTGATCAACTTCTTTTTCGTTGGCAATATGCATTTTATCGACGAAGCTATTTTCCAGAACAGGCCAAAGCAGGTTGA
>JAIBDK010000045.1 GCA_024679435.1 Gammaproteobacteria bacterium
AGTTTTTAGTTTTCAGGTTTACGGAATGGCAAGCTCAATAAATACAGCGTTTCAGAGTAGCATTAGTATAATCAGATTATAAACAATTCAAACTATCCAAGGGATAACCATACATTGCAGAATCATCAAACTATTATGGTATAACGTCACCGTAAAAGCATAAAAGGACTCTTTGAATGACAGGAGCTTGAAAAATCTTGCCAAGGCCTGGTGCTCAGAAACACAACATTCTCCAACCTTAAAAAAATGAAAATACTGGTCAGCGACAGAATTGACGATGCGGCTCTAGATTTACTTCAGGACCGCGGATTTGAAATGGAACTTCTCATAAAACCTGATGACGATGCCCTTTTTCGAGCGTCCTCAAATGCCGATGCCTGGATCATTCGAAGTGGGACCAAAGTGACTACTGCATTACTGGAGAACGCCAAACAGCTTAAAGTAATTGGGCGCGCCGGAGTTGGAGTAGATAACATTGATGTTGAGACAGCAACACGTAAAGGTATTGCCGTGTTGAACACGCCAACGGGGAACACCATGGCTGCGGTGGAACACACCATGGCCATGTTGTTGTCACTGGTAAGAAAAATCCCAGCGGCCAACCATTCTCTGGTAATAAAACGGAGTTGGGATCGCGTCCCATTTACTGGCGTCGAATTATGTGGCAAAACCATAGGAATACTTGGGCTTGGCAAAATCGGTAGTCGAGTAGCCACTCGCTGCCAGGCTATGGAAATGACCGTCTTGGGTTTTGACCCTTTCTTTTCAGCTGACCAGGCTCATTCCATGGATATAGAACTGATTGAAAAAGTGCCGGATCTCGTTAGCCGGTGTGATTTTCTAAGTCTGCATCTGCCTGCGACGGAAGAAACTCGCGACCTTATTAATGCCGAATTGCTCGAGGCTTGCAGGCCTGGAATCCGAATTGTTAATTGTGCGCGGGGCAGCCTGGTGGATGAAGCAGAGCTGGCGATGGCATTGAAAAGCGGCCAAGTCGCCGGCGCCGCGCTGGATGTATTTAAAGAAGAACCTCCGCTCGCTTCTCCTCTGTTCAAGGCGCCTAATCTGGTTGCCACCCCGCATCTTGGTGCAAGTACTATTGAAAGCCAGCAAAATGTTGGAATTCAAATTGCCGACCAGGTGGCAGATGCTCTGACTCAAGGTATTTTTCGCGAAGCCGTCAATATTCCCGTAGGCAACTGGCATACTTTTAGCCGACTCAAACCAAAACTGGATCTGGCCGAAAAACTCGGACATTTGGCACAGCAATATGTTGGCCGAGGAATCTCACGAATTAATGTCGAATACTGTGGTGATGGATTTGAAGAGATCCCCGCGATAAATAATTCGCTTTTGAAAGGCATACTCAAAACCGCTACCGGAAACGCTATAAACGCCGTAAATGCACCCATTGTTGCACAGGAACGGGGTATAAAGCTCACCTGCAATGAAAATGACGACAGCAGGAATTATCGCTCACTGATGCGATTATCCGTTGAGGTTGACGGAACAGAACATATTTTCTCCGGCACTACATTTTCAGATGGAGAGCCGCGACTGCTGGAAATCGATGGGTTTGAGGTGGATCTGTTTCTTTATGGAGTACTGCTGGTTTTCGCAAACTATGATCAGCCCGGCGTAATTGGTGATGTTGGGTCCATACTCGGTGAAAACAAAATTAACGTTGCACACTTTAGTCTGGGCCGGCAAAACAAGGGAGACAATGCTTTAGGTGTTATTGCAGTGGATGGTCGAATCACAAAAAAAGTAGTTAAAACTCTCACCGATCTGCAAAACATGAAATGGGTTAAACAAATAATCCTTAAGTAATACAGGCTCAAATTATGCTGACATTCTTTTTCAAAATATCAACAGGACAATAACGATTGCCATGACTGACAGAATCAAACCGTTATTCGATCTCAAGGGAAAGATCGCTTTGGTAACCGGCGCAAGCAAAGGAATCGGCGAATCCATGGCCCGGGGACTGGCTGAGTTTGGCGCAAAGGTCGTGGTTAGCAGCCGAAAACAGGAAGCGGTTGATCAGGTAACTGAATCGTTCAAAAATGATGGCCTTGAAGCGACTGGAATCGCCGCAAATATGGGTAATATCGATGCCATCCACAACCTGGTAGACAAAACAGTTGAAGCCTACGGTGGTGTAGACATTATTATCAATAATGCCGCTGCCAACCCCGTGTTTGGGCCGATACAAGACACAGATGAACGGGCTTTCAACAAAATTATAGACGTGAATCTAAAGGGTCCTTTTGAGTTGTCTAAAAAAGCCTATCCGGTGCTTAAACAAAGAGGTGGTGGCTCTATTATTAACATAAGCTCTATTGGTGGCATCACACCCGAGCGATTTATTGGCATATATAGCGTCACTAAAGCAGGAATTATTAATCTGACCCAGGCAATGGCCCAGGATTGGGGGCCAGACAATATTAGAGTCAATGCAATCTGTCCGGGGCTGATTAAAACAAAATTTAGCGAAGCCTTATGGACTAATGAAGAAATTCTGGAGCGATTTATTAAAAAAATACCGATGGGTCGGGCAGGAGATCCGGACGAACTTGGAGGACTCGCTGTTTTCCTTGCATCTGATGCGGCAGCGTATTGCACCGGTGGAGTGTACGTAATGGACGGGGGATACAAAGCAACATGATTACCGTCATACGGTCTTTTAAAGTACAACTTAAATTGATGAGTTCTGGTGAGGCTGGAGCAAGATCCAACACGTATTAATGCATCAGGCATCAACGGACCCCTTGAACCGTTAACAACTCAACTGCCAGCCAACCAGAACATTCAGCAGACTAACGGTATTTAATTACCGATAAGCGGTACAATTTTGCGTAATGACCGAGTAAAAGTCAAATCAATAGAAAATACATGTTATTTCGGATACATTGATGTGCAGTAATTTACCAACATAAAAAATTAAATTGGGCACGCTGAACGGATATAAAATCATTGAACTCGCCGGCACAGGTCCCGGACCTATGGCCGGGATGATGCTTGCAGATATGGGGGCCGAGGTCATCAGAATTGAAAGACCCGACAACCCGTCCTCTCGAACTCTGGATATTAGTTATAGAGGCAAAAAATCCGTCGCTATTAATCTTAAAAATCCTGAAGGGCTAGCCATCACATTAAAACTTATTGGCGAAAGTGATGTGCTAATCGATCCGTTCAGGCCAGGTGTTTGTGAAAAGCTCGGCATTGGGCCCGAGGTATGTCTTGGAATTCGCCCCGAACTGATCTACGGGCGCATTACGGGATGGGGACAGAATGGACCACTCGCGCAAGCTGCTGGACACGATATCAATTATATTTCCATCACGGGGGTTCTACACGCAATTGGAAACAAAGAGCAACCGATTATTCCGTTAAATCTCGTCGGCGATATGGGCGGGGGAGGAATGCTCCTCGTCAATGGCATTCTGGCTGCACTTCTGGAAAGACTCCAATCAAAAAAGGGACAGGTCATTGACGCGGCCATGGTCGACGGCTCTGCTCAGCAAATGTGGATGACTCATAGCCTGCAGTCAACGGGGCAATGGAATATTGCAAAGAGGCATGGAAATATGCTGGACGGTGGAGCCCATTACTACAATATTTATCGCTGCTCAGACTTAAAGTTTATCTCCCTGGGAGCCATTGAACCGCAGTTCTACAACAAATTCATTGAGCTCGTTGACCCCGAGAATAAACATAATCTTGGCAGTCAAGATGCACGTGACTGGAAACCTCTTAAATCCAGATTAGAAAAAATGTTTTGGCAACAGTCCAGAGATTACTGGTGTGCCTTATTAGAAGGAAGCGATGCCTGTGTCGCACCTGTTTTGGACATCATCGAGGCATCGCAACACCCGGCGAATATTGCCAGAGACACATACACCGTTATAGATGGGCGACTGCACCCCGCCCCGGCTCCCCGTTTCAGTCGAACCCCTTCTAATATTCGATCTGGGCCTGACAGACCCGGCTCTGACACAGACCAGATACTTAATTCAGCAGGATTCAGCGACTCCGAGCTTTTGAGACTGCGGAAATGCGGTGCTATTGGCTAATTTTTGTCGTGATTTAGAGAGAAGCGTTCATGAATTCAGGCGCCGGTCTAATAAAGAGGCAATTCAACGCTAAAAAATTACAGCGAATCAATGAGTTTACGGAAAGTTACGTCAACCAGGCAAAATCGGCCGGAATGCTGACACTGGTTTATCATCAGGATGAAATTGTTCACCAACATACGACCGGATATCGCGATATCGCATCCGCCAGCCCCATTGAATCCGATACTATTTTCAGAATTTATTCCTTAACAAAACCCATCACCAGCGTTGCTCTAATGATGTTACTCGAAAAGGGTTATTTCAAGATCGACGATAACGCTGATCGGTGGATTCCGGCGCTAAAAAACCTGAAAATCTTTAACAAATCGGGTACCCATGAGCCTCTGGAGCAGCCAATAACAATTCGCCATCTACTTACCCACACCGCAGGTTTCAGCTATGGCTTTTATCCTGATTCTAATCCTGTTGATAAGCTTTATCAGCAAACATGGGGAGAGAAAAAATACGATAAAAGTTTAGCGGAACTGATGGACAGGATACTTACATTACCGCTGTATGCTCAACCCGGGCATCTCTGGCATTACAGTATCGCCACCGATCTATGCGGTTATATTGTGGAACTAATAAGCGGTATGCCGTTGTCTGAGTTTTTCACAAAGCACATATTTCAACCGCTGGGCATGCCGGATACCGGATTTGTGGTGCCAAGGGAGAACCTCGACCGTTTTTCAACGCTTTATGGAGTGACAGAGAGCGACCCGCTTGCAGTGCTTGAGACGGATGAAAACTCCCCCTATTACTCTCTGAGCGACAAGAAGAAATTGAGATTAGAATCCGGCGGTGGGGGACTGGTTTCAACCGCACCGGACTATCTCCAATTTGCCAGGATGATGTTAAACAAAGGGGAACTCAACGGGACAAGACTCCTCAACAGGCAAACCGTGGAGTGGATGACATGCAACCACCTTGACCCGTCACTTTTGCCATTGAGCTACAACGGAGTAGTTCCACAGAACCTGAGCTGCTACGGATTCGGATTGGGATACTGCATCAATATGGATGCCGCTCACGCAGGAACAATGGGCTCCACCGGAGATTACGGATGGGGAAGCCTGGCCGATAGTTACTGCTGGGTAGATCCGACTGAAAACTTGATTGGATTGTTAATGCAGCAGCTAATACCATCGCTCCATCATGCAGGTCAACGTGATTTTCGGAATGCCGTGTATCAAGCTCTCGAGTGAGAAAATCAAATAGTTGTAATTAAATTTTTTCCTTGCCATGTTAAGCTACGCACCGGGTCGGATTTTGTCATAATGAATATTTTTGACAAAAGTCCAAACCAACCTGTTTGTCTATCGACTGCGCGCCTATAGACGATGTTCTCTAACAGATATTTTTACTGCTTTATTCATTATCAACATGGTTTAAAGCTCCTAAATTAGTAGCAACGCCAATATGCAAATTGATAATCGTTTCGTAAACTCCCGCTTCCTTTTACAATCTGGTTGCATACTGATGATTACTGCAAATAGAACACATTTATCTTGAGTATAAATCTTGAAAACCTGACAGAACGGCTGGCTAACAAGTCCGCTACTATTGCAGTCGTTGGTCTGGGCTACGTTGGCCTACCCATCGTCATTCGATATACTGAAATTGGATTCCGGGTTCTCGGAATAGACATTGATCAGGCTAAAGTCGACCGATTGAATACCTCTGTCAGTTACATCGAACATATTTCAGATAGTGCAATTGGACAGGCAGTAACCGACGGATTTGAGGCTTCTGTTGATTTTTCTCGGGTTAACGATGCAGATGCGATCATACTTTGTGTTCCTACACCTCTAAATAGACACAGAGAACCCGATTTGGATTTTGTTCTTGAAACCACTGAATCCCTGTTACCTCATCTACGAAAGGGGCAGGTCATTTCTCTGGAAAGCACCACCTACCCCGGGACCACAGAAGAAGAGCTCCTTCCAAGGATCGAATCTACCGGTCATCGTGTAGGAGAGGATATATTTCTGGCCTATTCTCCAGAACGTGAAGACCCGGGTAATCCAAGTTTTGTAACCCGAACTATTCCGAAGGTTTGCGGTGGATATTCTGAAAACTGTCTGCAGGCGGGCATAGCCCTATACACGCCGGCAGTAGATCAGGTCGTTCCCGTCAGTTCTTTGAAAGTTGCGGAAATGACCAAACTGCTAGAAAACATTCACCGGGCGGTAAACATCGGCCTGGTGAATGAAATGAAGATTGTTTCGGACAAAATGGGGATCAACATCCACGAGGTCATCGATGCGGCAAAAACAAAACCTTTCGGATTCACCCCTTACTATCCGGGCCCGGGGCTGGGTGGCCACTGTATTCCCATTGACCCGTTTTACTTAACCTGGAAAGCCAGACAATACGACATTAATACCCGCTTCATCGAGCTCGCCGGTGAGGTAAACACGGCAATGCCAGCATGGGTTATTGATAAACTGACCGATGCATTAAACGATCTGGAAAAATCGGTAAAGGGGGCGAAGATTATGATTCTCGGTATCGCCTACAAAAAAAACGTTGACGATACACGGGAATCTCCTTCCGTGATTTTAATGGAAATATTGCGCGCTAAAGGGGCGATTCTTTCCTATTCCGACCCCCATGTTCGGACATTCCCAGCCAAGAGAAATCATTCATTTGATCTTAACCATACTGAGCTAAACGCCCAAAACATAGGCAATTATGATGCCCTTTTACTGGTGACAGATCATGACAAATTTGACTACGATCTTATTAGAAAACACGCCAGACTGATAATCGACACCCGGGGAAGGTATTCAACAGAAAAACTGACTACAATAATTCACGCCTAATTAGCAAACCCGATACCGGAACATCACTAGTAACATACAGGGCGAAATTAGTTATCGTTTCTTTTCCAGATTTCCAATAGATACATCACCATGGTGTGTTCGTCCTGACCAAACTTGAAGTGGTAGGCATCTGAAAGTTTTTCTACTGCTTTTATCTGATCTAGATTGTCCTTAAAAACCGGATTAAACTGGTAAAGATTAAAATCGACAACCCTTGCACAATAACCGTAGCGGGACAGTAAGTCCTCAGTTCTTTTAGCGCCAAGCATCGAAACCTGCATCAAGTAGGCTTTACCGTCCGAATTTAGATAGGTATTCAGGTTTTTTACAAAATGATCCAGCAGATTTCTGCCCCAATAATCGATATCTCGATGGCCACGGGTCTGGCCTTTGGGATTGGTGGGCATTTGATACAAACTGGCAACGATGACATCAAATTTCTCACTGGGCTGAAAGGAATAAAGATCAGCTGCAATACCCGTCATTCTGTCAGATACGCCGTTTCGAAATGCATTGGTTAACGTATTGTCTACCGCCTCGGGTAGAATATCGAAGGCGGTTACATCACTTGCGCCATTTAAAGCCAACTGAATGGCCAATATACCTACACCACAGCCGATATCCAGGCATCTCTTTCCATCCCCCATTCCGGTATTGAACAGATACTTCCAGATCAGGTAACTGCCCTGGGTCGGGACAAACACGCCCGAATCCACTGATATTTTCGGCAGTGGTAGCGGAAAAAGGGTTCGGCCCATTGCATCCTGCCAGTATGCGCCATTTGGCGCGGTCATACCTGACAACAATGGCGGCATTTCCTCCTGACTGGCTTTTCTTTTATGACCAAGAGGTACATTTTTAAGCGCACTGGATAACGCCTTAATATCGTCGGGTCCGACGCCGCAGCAGCCTCCTATAAGCTGCGCGCCCTGCTCACGCCAACCCAATGCAATTTGTGCGTAATCTTCAGAGGTCATGCTCTCATCAAAACTCCATCCTGTTTCAACATACCTGCCAACATTGGGATACACACCAAGAGGAAGATCAGTAAAGTCCCTTAACCAGGGTAAGGTTCCATCTACTCTGCTCACCGGCATGCAATTGATCATCAAAGCACCTACACCCGTCTGCTCCAGTGTCTGCGCAAGACGCCCAAAACGGTCCCCTTCAGGCCCTCCCCATAGCTGACCATGAATACCACAAACTCCTTTTCTGCAACGGCGGAAAGACACCCATACCGGAAGGCCAAGATCGATCAGCAGTTTAATAGCATCAAGCGTGTAATTGTCATCAATCAATGAAAGTGTTTCAAACAACACCAAATCCGGCGGTGATTCGACGAATACTTTGGACAAAAGCTCAATTGTCGTTAACTGTTCCCGTGTTTCTATTTCACCCCCAATACTAAACGCGACCGCAACATCCCCCTCCCTTCCTCTTTGTGCGATTGCTGCACGGGGAAGATCTATTGCCGTTCGTGCCAAATCCATCCAATGGAAAGGTTTTTCCACATGTATGTCATAGTCAGCGGTGTAAGATGGCGCATCGAGAATCGAATAGGTATTGGTGGTCAGAACATCTGCCCCCGCATCTAGATATTCAAGATGAACGCGTTGGACAGTTTCAGGGGCCGCATGCAATGCATCAAACCCCCAATGCGTATCATCACTCAATTCAAAAGCACCGGCACCTTCACGCTGAAGCTGAGTTGCAATTGCGCCGTCCAGAATGACACACTGGTCATCCTCAATTAGTTTAAGAATGCGGCGATAGGCCTGACTAACAGACATAGGACATGTTTTCCGACAGTTTACCGTTGAGCTAAATGGGTCGTTTTAGATACGAATCGATTGTTGAATGCTATTTTTTATGTACCTTCAACGTAGCACAGAGTATCCGGTAGATTGAACGGGACAAGGAGCAGATATCTATAAGAAGTTCTAATAGTCTACTATCAAACCAGCATGCACTTCCCAGCTCTCTAAAAGTTTACCAACAAGTTACTCTGTAAAACTAAAACAGGACAATAATCATACTTAGAAAAGTCATTATAAATCCACGACTTGTTGTTTTTTACTAAGAAACAATGATCACTCCTTAATCAATTCAATAACACGATCTACTGAACGGGTCAGATCAAACTTTGGAGTCCAGCCCCAATCAGCTCGTGCATCATGATCATTCACCTCACCCGGCCATCCTGCAATCATTTGATCCACCGCTTTAATCAACTCGAACGTGTAGTTGAAATCAGCGAAACGTTTTGAAATTTCTCTGGCAATTAAATCAGCCGATAAATAATAAGCATCAAGATTGTAAACGTGTTGAGTCAAAGACTCGGCTGAAGCCTGGTTATACAGAACAATTCCGTCCACCACATCTTCCAAAAAAATAGTAGACACCCCGGTTTGCGGAGAAACAGGAAAAACGAACGACTCCCCTTCAATTGCTGCCGCAATGGCGTGGGAAGGAAAAGCGGTAACCGCAGTCTTCGGCGCATAGGGAGAGAGCACCAGCGGGAACCGCAGACATCGAAAATCGAGGCCATGTCTGCGCTTGAAATAAACGCCCAGTCGTTCCACGGCTACTTTGGTAACACCATATAAATTTTCCGGCCATTGCGGATAATTTCCAGGCATTGGATCTATCTCGACAGCACCGTAGGTCGCGATAGTGCTGGCAAAGAAAAACTGCCTCACCTTATTTTCGTGTGCCAGCTTAAGCAAGTTAAACGAGGAGGTCGCATTAACGTCCCAGGCAACCGACAGATCTGCCTCCGAGCTTCCCGATAACAGGGATGCCAGATGCAGAATCATATCCGGCTTATATTTCTTGATTAGATCTTCAAGAACCTGGGCATCACGAACATCACCGTTAACAACAACTTCGTTTTCCTGAACGTGATCAGATTCCGTTCCAGGAACATCAAATTTGATTACGCGCCTGCCCTGCCCCAGAAATTTTTGGGCGACAAGCCGACCCAGATTTCCGTTTCCACCCGTTATCAAAATATCGGAATTTCGGCCAATCATATAAATCTAAAACTCACACTCATCTCAATCAGCACGACGCTGGAACAAAACTAAAACGACACCTGTGCAACAAAGGGATGTCCCAAGTTTAAGTAATCGCATGATCTTTAACTGGTCAGGGTTTTCATCCAGCCCAGACCCTCTGTCGTCATACCTGCCGGACGATATTCAGCACCGAGGGGCTCAGTGTAACCTAGCTCATCTAAAGTGGAAAAAATAGCGGAATAGTCAACCTCACCAGTATCAGGCTCACTTCGGTCCGGAACCGACGCAAACTGAATATGACCGATATAGGGGAGCAAAGCGCTCAATTTTTTGACCACTTGCCCTTCCATTCTGCCAATATGATAACAGTCGAACATCATCTTTAAAGACTCTGACCCAATGTCATCAATAATTTTCACCGCCTGACTGGTTGACGTTAAAAAGTATCCGGGATTATCAAAAGTATTCAGCGGCTCGATAAGTATCACGATATTTTTTCGTTCGGCCACCTCCACAGCGTATTCCAGATTATCAACATAACACTGATGCGCAACGTCACCGGATGCAATACCGGCCATTGCATGAATTCTTGGACAATCGATCTTCTCAGCGTACGCCACGGCCTGATTGATCGCTGCTCTGGCCTCGACTGTTCGATCAGACAAAGCCAACAATCCACGTTCACCTCGGACAAAATCGCCGGGAACCGTATTGATTCCCAACATGGGGAGTTGCGACTTGGCGAGTGCCTGTTTAACCACGGAGGATTCAAATTCATAAGGCCAATGGCATTCCACCGCCTCAAAGCCGGCGGCTTTTGCCGCGCGTATGCCATCAGGTATTGGCAAGTCCGTCCAAAGAAAGCCGAGATTTGCAGAAAATCGCATGTTAATTCCTTAAGTTATTGAAATTTTTAGCCCGCGCC